>NZ_JAYGIH010000006.1:0-107963 GCF_034932455.1 Leptolyngbya sp. CCNP1308
GGTCTCGGGTTAGGTTGCTGGGGTAGTCTTTACTCATCGTCTCACTCCGGCATTGCTGACATTCATCTGCAACTTATACGGAGTGAGCTTTTTTACTCAAGCCCTAACTTTTCAAACACCCTCTTAGGCTTTGCCGCTGTGTTGCACGGTGATCACTACATTTCCTTTCTTGAGTCCTTGTTCGACATAGCTGTGAGCATCAGCCGTCTGTTCCAACGAATAACACCGATCTACGACCGTTTTAAATTTCCCTGTCTCAATTAGCTCTTTGAGGAAAAGCAAATCTTCTTTTCGCTCGATCGCTACACCACCAATGACTTTCTGACTAGTTGTCGTTGAAACCCATAGCCCTCGAAGTATCGAGAGCAAGTCTATGTGAACAGCTCTGAGATAGATTCCATTTTGATTAAGTGACTTTAAACAGCCTGAAAACGAACTCTTGCCTGTTGTGTCAAAAATAATATCGTAGGTCTTGTTGCTTTTGGTAAAATCTTCTCTGGTGTAGTCAATAACTTCGTCGGCTCCCAGAGATTTCACTAACTCCAGCTTTGCTGTGCTACATACCCCGGTAACGTCTGCTCCAAAAGCTTTGGCAAGTTGCACAGCGGCGGTACCTAGAGATCCAGAAGCCCCGTAAATCAAAACGCTTTGTCCTTTTTGAATCTTTCCTTTATTTTTTAGGAAAATCAGTGCAGTTGTTCCCCCAAAAGGCACAGCAGCAGCTTCCTCGTAGGTCATGTTGCTTGGCTTTAGTACAATGGCCCCCGTTTCGGGCAGGCAAATGTATTCGGCATTAGCACCAAGGCTGGTTCCTGCTCCAGCAAATACCTGATCGCCAATGTCGAACTGTTTTACATTCTTACCAACTGCCTCAATTTCTCCAGCGAGTTCACCCCCCAATATTGTGTTCTTGTTAGGTTTTCTGAAACCATAGAACAATCTGACACCAAATGGGTCAGCCCTACGGATGCGTATGTCTGCTGAAGTAACGGTTGTTGCATAGACTTTAATCAGTACTTCATTTTCTTTTGGGGTAGGTTTCTCTACCTCCTTTAGTTGAAGAACTTCGGGTGATCCATATTCTGTACATGCGATCGCTTTCATAAATGATCCTCTGACATAACACTGAACAAACCGGATCGCCCGAAGGGCATGGAGGGATTGTCGGGTTCTTCTTTTGTTAGAAGACTACAATTGACGCAAGCATATCAGGTATCTAACATATCCCACTCGTCACCCAAGACCCAGCGAAGTGCTGATAGTTTCCCGTTTAACATCCCCCATTCGAAGTCATCCCATGGCCCCGTGTCCTCATATTTCTCCTCGATCTTCTTAGCTGCCGCTAGAGCGCCTCTCCATATGCTCTTATGGATTACATCATCGCCGTATCTCTTTTCGTCGTCAGGAATGATCTGAATGGTGCCATCTTCTATGTGATAAGCCCAATTGCAATGACGGTTGTACCATACCTTGTCTACTAGCTCGTCCATTGCGGAAAGAATTTCTTGGAGACTACGAGTTTCCTCTGTAAAGTCATGCTCGAACTGCGCATCATCTAATATATCTTCATCCAAAAATTTGATGGCTGTTGATATAGTGCTGAAGTAGTGGACGTTGTCGCCAGAAAAAATCTCAGCAAAATCCTGATGAGGTTCACGATGATCTTTGGAAGAAAAATCGTTATGATTGTGCGTAACAAAAATAAAAGCCTCCGCGCCGGTTCGACCACTACAAACGAACTCAGCAAACATTTCAATAATAACTGCGTCTGCTGTGGAGTTCTTGCTGATATGAAACGGAGCTCGCTTATCAAGCCCTCTTGTTAACGCCGCTAGCTTCGCATTGTCTGTTACAGCAACCTTCAGAGAATTTTCTATCAGATTCTCAACCCTTGAGATTGTTGTATAATTAGCCTCTGATAGCAGGGGGAGCCTAGCTCCTACCTCCTTAAGAACTTCTATGGCGTCATCTTTGTTATCGCCGCCAAACTCTTCAACAACACTTCGAACTTGCTTGAATTCTTGAGATAACCGCCTTCTCGTTTTATTTGCAATATTATCTTTATTCCTGGCAAACTCAGTGACGACGATATCCGGGATGAGAAGTCTGACGTTGCCACTCGACACTAGCTCCTCTAGCGCTGACACTACAGGAAGATCACTTTTCCGAGTGGATATATCCAATAGGACGCAAGTGTCGAGCATCATATAGTTCATTAAGGCATCCCTAAGTAATTAAGTGACTTTGTCCAAGGTTTTAACAATAGTGCTTAGCGGGTGCAATCAGCTTTGGGAAATCAAGCATATTGACCCCGCAGTGAAGCTTACTGACCCCGCAGTAAGCTTCACTGGTATGGCAGTGTGATGTTGCAGGCCCAAAGTATAGTTCTGGGGCAAGCCAGCTAACGCCTTCAGCTCTGCATTAATATCTTGCAAAGCAAAGCAAAGCATCCGTTAAGGAACTTTAGGGAACAAATCTGGGACTCGCCGACCAGACCTGCCGCGATCGCACTCACCATTGCCTGAACCGCAATCGTGCTAGCAGGCGTAATTAGCCCGCTGGGCACCGCCGCTGCGCCAGGGATGACTACCGTAGTACGCTCTAGATCACCTTGGGCGGCCTACCTTCAACGCATTCCGACTCACAACGAGATCTCCCCCCTTAACCCAACTCCCCTCCCCCCCACTACCTCTCCCATGGCTACCATCCACCCCGCCACCGACTTCCGCTCCGACACCGTCACCTGGCCCACCCCGGCCATGCTCGAAGCCATGGCCGCCGCCGAACTGGGGGATGACGTCTACGGCGAAGACCCCACCGTCAACGAGCTAGAAACCCTGGCTGCCACCCTCTTGGGCAAAGAGGCGGGGTTGTTCGTCACCAGCGGCACCCAGGGCAATCTAATTGCCGCCCTCACCCACGCCCAGCGCGGCGACGAAGCCATCCTCGGCGAAGACGCCCACACCTTCTGCTGGGAGGCGGGTGGCATCGCCGTACTGGGCGGCATTGCCACCCGCCCGCTGCCCACCGACAGCCGGGGTCGCATGGCGATCGATCAGATCAAATCGGCAATTCGAGTGGATAACCCGCACCTGCCCCACAGTCGGTTGATATTGCTAGAGAACAGCTCCGGCGGCAACAACGGCGCGGCGATCGAGCCCGGCTACTTCGCCGCCATCGGCACCCTAGCCCAGGCGCATCAGCTCAAGGTGCATCTGGATGGGGCGCGCCTATTCAACGCCGTCACCGCCCTAGGGACTGCCCCAACGGCGATTACGGCCCACGTCGATTCGGTGAGCGTGTGCCTGAGCAAAGGGCTGTGCGCTCCGGTGGGTTCTGTGCTGGTGGGCAGCGAGGCGTTTATTCACCAGGCCCGTCGCCACCGCAAGCTGCTGGGCGGCGGTATGCGCCAGGCCGGGGGGTTGGCGGCGGCGGGCATCATCGCCCTCAAGACCATGACCCAGCGATTGCAGACCGACCACGACAACGCCCAGGCTCTGGCCCAGGGGTTGGCGACCATTCCAGGCATTGCGATCGCCCCGGTGGTAGTCGAAACCAATATGGTGTTTTTTGACCTGGCCGAGGAGGTAGCCATTTCTCCCGAAGCGCTGATTAAAACGCTAAGGGCTGAGTACGGGCTACATATCGGCGGCTACGGCAATCGCCGTCTGCGAGCCGTCACCCACTACTGGATCGAGCCGCCTCAGATTGAGCGGCTGGTGGAGGCAATTCGTGCCATTGTTGAGGGCAACGCGTGACGGGGCAAAACCTGCGGGTTTCCATCGCCTTTTACCCATTGCGCTGCACCCCAGACCTGGATACACTTAAGCCCAGCAAACCGACCCTTACCCAGCCGCCTTATGGAATGGCATGTGACCGATGCCCAAAGTCTGCGAGTGATCGATTCCGAAATTGGCGACCACAGCTTCTCGCCGTCGGAATACGAAATTGTGCGCCGGGTAATCTACGCCACCGCCGACTTTGACTTTAAAGACCACATCCATTTCTCTGATCAGGCGCTACAGTCTGGGGCCGCAGCCCTAGCGGCCCGCACCACCATCATTGTGGATGTGCCTATGGTGCAGGTGGGCATTACCCCCGCCATTCAGCACACTTTTGCCAACCCGGTCTATTGCAGCATGGATGCCCTGACTCGGCCCCAGAAGGGCAAAAGCCAGGCCTCGTGGGGAGTAGAAACCCTGGCCCAGCGCTACCCCGAAGGCATCTTTGTGATTGGGGCTTCAGAGGCGGCCCTGTCTAGTCTGGTAGATTTAATCGACGCCGAGAAGGTGCGCCCGGCTCTGGTAGTGGCAACCCCCGCCGGGTTTATTGAAACCGCTGTGATCAAAGACCGTCTGAAAGACACGATGGTGCCCTACGTGACGATCAATGGGCGAAAGGGTAGCCCTGTGGTCGCCGCTGCGATCGTCAATGGTTTGGTAGACCTGGCCTGGCAGGCCTACGGCAAAGAGAATCCCTGACTGTTCGTAACTAGCCTGGGCAAAAAAAACATACCACCCTGCCCAAAAACAGCTGCTGACCGAGCGGAGGCGAAGCCAGCGGCTGTTTTTAGGGCAATGTTGTCGAGCGAGATTTAGCAGTCGCGGTTTTCGATCGCACCGTCAGGCATGGTGGTATTGCAAAACAGCACCATGCTGCGGTTGACGCCGCGCAGGTTAGCGCCCTTGAGATTGGCCCCCCTGAGATTGGCACTGCCGAGGGTGACGCTGAGCATGACCGCCCCGCTGAGGTTGGTGTCGGTGAGGTCGGCGTCGGTAAGGTTGGCCTGGGTCATTTCTACGTTCGAGAGATCGGCCCCAGATAGGTTGGCACTGGGCAAGTTGGCACCGTTCATCTGAGCACCTACAAGATGGGCACCGCTGAGGTTGGCCCCTTCCATTTCGCTGAGCATGAGGTTGGCCTTGTCTAGGTCAGCCCCAGCTAGATTGGCCCTGGTGAGCACCGCAATTTTGAGGTTGGCACCACTGAGGTCGGTGTTGCTGAGGTCGGCCTCGTTGAGAATGCACACCGGGCACTTTTTGGTGTCGAGCAGCTTTTGTACATCGTCGGGAATGGCGGCTTTGGCGGGGGCAAAGCTCAGGCCCCAAATCATGAGGGCGAGGGCCAGCATGGCCAGTAGACGTTTCATAGTCGGCAGCAAGTCCTGTAAGGCGGGTCTTGGCTATTCTCCCACTCAATGGGGTACCTGGGGGGTACCCAGAGTGGCTTAACCCAGGGCGAGTCCCCAGGCCGCTTAAAAGGGCAGTTGCCCGAGCCAAAACAGCTCGGGCTGGGGGTTGTGGCGGCAGGGGGGCCAAGAGCTTAGGCCCTCGGCATCGAGCGGGGGGGGCGGCAGCGGCAGGTCTTGGGCCAGGCACAGATGGGCGATCGCACGGCGAAATTCGGCCCCGTGCCCCGGTAGTCTGGCAATGCCGTGGGCCAGCTCGTGGGCCACCAGCCCCGGCCAGTCGGCGGGCACAATCCGCCCCGGATCGACCATCAGGGTGATAGTGCTGGGGCGTTCGCAAGGCGTCCCCCTTGGGGAATCGCGCCGGAAAGCTACGTTGGGGACATTGCAGCAAAATCCGTCTACCCCCGCCTGGGGGCCAATGGGGGCGGCAAAAATTTGTACGCTGGGGCGCAACGCTGGCTCAAAACAGCCCAGCAGGTCGTTTAAGATGGCCTGGAGGCGCTGGTTTACCCGGTGAATGTGTTGGCCGATCCAGATCAGGGCTTCCCCCGGCGGGTCGGCAACATGGGCCAGGCTAATCCAGCCGGGTTCGATCGACAGATCGCGCAGCACGCTGAGATAACCTGTGGCTCGCAGCATAGAGTCAGTATTGTCGGTGGGAGCCCGCTGCCAATAGATCGCCTGAAACTGGGTAGTTTGATCGAAGGCGAAGGCATTGTTGGAGCGATTCTGGAACGGGTCGCTTTGCGGGGCGCTGGCCATGGGTCAAAGCCTGAAAACCGGGGCAATAGGCAAAATTTTCCCACAGTATCTCTGCTATTGGTCAGCGACGAACACTTTGGCAGCGTTACTTTCGCTAGGGTAAATGGGAATACAACGCAATAAGTTGGATTCTATGTAATTCTCCGAAAACGCCCGTCTAGATCAAAAATTTACGCCATAACAGTCTTCTAGGCACAGAATTTTCCTCCGTCAACGGGGCAAAGTTATATATTTAATAAAGAACCTTTGGTAAAACGCAGCATTCATCCTCAAGATTCATGGTTGCCACTCCTAGTCTCAGCACCCTTAGCCAGCGCCCCCGCACCGGGGATGCGGAATCGCTGAGAAAAATTTTCGCCGCTGTAGACGCAACCAGCTGCCCCTACACCTACAATTTTCACATGCACACTGCTTGCTCCGACGGCAAGCTCACCCCCGCTGGTCTAATGGAGCAGGTGGTTGATATTGGCCTCAACGCCTTTGCCATTACCGACCACCACACCGTCAGAGGCTACAAGCAGGCCAAGGCCTGGCTCGAAGATTGGCAGTGGCGCAACCCCACCTCCCTGCGCAGCCGCCAGCGGGGCAGAGCGGGAGCTGTACCCCGGCTGTTTACCGGCGTAGAAATCACCGCCATTTTGGCCGAGACCGAAGTGCACATTTTGGGCTACGGCTTTGCGCCCAGCCACGATGCGATCGCGCCCTACCTGCAGGGCCATGCGCCTCGGGGCGATGCCAAACTCGCGGGGGCCGTCATTGCGGCAATTCAGTTGGCGGGGGGAATAGCCGTGCTGGCCCACCCCGCGCGCTACCGCACTTCAGCTAAAACCCTGGTGCCCGTCGCGGCTAGCCTCGGCATTGATGGGGTCGAAACCTACTACGCCTATGCCAACCCCGAAGACTGGGTGCCCTGCCCCCGCCATACCCCCACCGTGGAGCAATTGGCCCGAGACCACGGCCTGCTCACCACCTGCGGCACCGATACCCACGGCCCCAGTCTACTGCGGCGACTGTAGTTTGCTCGGTTCGCTGACCCAGTCTGCGGTCGATGGTGGATAAAGGGCGATCGCAGGGAAACGAGAGCTAGATAGATCACGGGATGGGGCGATCGCTACCTACCGCCGAAACACAAACAAGTTGCCCGTGGCCCCGCGTCCAAACCGCAGGTCTTCGTCCAGGTAAGAGGTGATCCATAGCGCCTCTTGGCGGAGAAACTCGAGCACGGGCACGGTGATCTGGGGCAGGTTTAGCCCAGCAATGCCCAGCAGACGGGTGGCTTGCACCGTAAACGCTCCAAAGCTGACCTGGGCGCTTTCGCCTTCTTCATAGGGCTTCCAAATGCCCTGGGCCGTGGCGGTGAGTTCGCCAAAAAAGGGGATTGAGAGCACGGCCCCATTTTCAGTGGCAATTTCGGCGCTGTGGCCTTCGGGGTTGTTCAACCGCTGCCATACCCGGCGAATGCCCACGGGGAGAGGAAACTGGCGATTGATGCGGCGCGTGACCACCGTGCCCCGCGAGGCATAGACCAGTGCCCAAGACCCCAGCAGCAGAGGCCAGTGCTCTGGCCGCAGGGGCTGATCGATAGGGTTGAGCGTCTCTAACTCGCAGATAATTTGGTCGATCGTCGGGTGCTCGGCGGGCAGAATGGCCTCTTCGGGCTCTAGCCGGTCGATCTGCTGGAAAAGCTGGATTTTGAGCTGAAGGCGACGGTGATGAACAGGAGTCATAGCAGCAGGAAACGAAGGGGATGGCCTGACTTGGGCCTAGAGTTTTAGACGACGTTTGAAAAGTTATCCTTCTTGTAGCAAACGTGAAGATCCCCCTCAATCCCCCTTAAAAAGGGGAACATTTACCCCCCTTTTTAAGGGGGGCAGGGTGGATCAGCCGGTGACTAAAGCTATAGCGACTCACTTTTCAAACACCCTCTTAGAATACCCCCGTCAAGTCAAACAGTCGTCTCTAGCGGCAGCGGCAGGTTGCGAATCGAGAAATCGAGCAGCTCCATCGGGTGAAACAGAGGGATGGCCCGCGCCTGCCCAGCCATATGCTGCTGAATTTGCAGCGAGCAGCCAGGGTTCGGGGAGGCGACCAGGACAGCACCGGTATTCAGCAGGTTTCTCACCTTCATCTGGCCCAGCTCGGTGGCTACCTCGGGGTGCAGCATGTTGTAGACTCCGGCGCTGCCGCAGCAGAGGGCCGCATCCAGAGGTTCTCGCAGGGTGACACCGGGAATTTGTTTGAGCAACTGCCGGGGCTGAAGGCTGATTTTCTGGCCGTGGAGCAGGTGGCAGGCATCTTGATACACGATCGGCAAAGTGCCCTCGGTGATGGGATGCAGCGGGGTGACCAAACCCACCTGGGCGAGAAACTCTTGCACGTCGCGGACTCTGGCCACAAAGGTCTTGGCCCGTTCAGAATACTCCGGGTCATCCTGCAAGATGTGGTGGTACTCCTTCAGGGTGTGACCGCAGCCTGCAGCGTTGATCACCACAAAATCGACCTCGGCGGCCTCGAAGCAGTCGATCATGCGGCGGGCTAGCGCCTGGGCCTGGGCCTCTTGCCCCTGGTGGGCGGGCAGCGCCGAGCAGCAGCCCTGCTCGTGGGGAATCACCACTTCGCAGCCGTTGGCGCTCAGCACCCGCGCCGTGGCGGCATTGACATCGGAGAAAAACACCCGCTGCACGCAGCCCAGCACCATGCCCACCCGATAGCGCTGGTTGCCCACGGCGGGGATCAGCTCTGGCAGATCGTCCTGAAAGCTCTCGGCGGTGATCGGGGGCAGCAGCGACTCCATCGCCGCCAGGCTGGGGGAGAGTTTGGTCAGTAGCCCGGTCTTCTGCACCAGCTTAGAAATCCCCAGCTTTTGGTACAGGTACAGCGGCCCGGCGATCGCCCGCAGCCGGGTGGGGTAGGGAAAGAGGCTGAAGATCAGCGATCGCACCGCCCGTTCTGCCAAGGAACGTTGATGGTGGCGCTCTACCTGGGGCCGCACCGCCGCAATTAGCTGGTCGTACTGGACGCCGGAGGGGCAGGCTGTAGTACAGGCCAGGCAGCCCAGGCAGGAGTCAAAATGCTTGGCCGAGGTGGCCGACAGGGGTGCTTCGCCCGTATTGATCGCATCCATTAGATAGATCCGGCCCCGAGGTGAGTCCATTTCGGTGCCGAGCACGCGGTAGCTGGGGCAGGTGGTGAGGCAAAAGCCGCAGTGCACGCAGGCATCGATTAGCTTGGGGTCAGGGGGGTGCTGGGTGTCGAACCCGTTAGCAACACTAGCGGCAGTAGGCCAAGCGGGGGGCGCTGAAGACTCGGTGGTCGGCATGGAAACGTGGGTAAGGGCCGCTTTTCAGCCTAGCGCGATTGCCCCTCTCTGAAGCGAAAATCCCGCAATAGCTGGCACAGGTAGGAAGGGAAGTCTTCTTAGCCGTTGTATGCATCCTGCGTCGCGCCAGAGTGCCGCACCCCGGGTATTACTTTTGAATTACTTTTTACAGGCATAAAAGCATTAATGATTAAGTATCCCTCATTGGCCAGAGGTTAAATGACTCCCTCTGACAGAGATGGTTTTGCCAGATTGGCTCTACGGTGAGTAATAAGGACGTCTAGATATAAGTGCAAGTTACCCCACGGCTGCACTCACTATTTAAGATTTTCATCTCTTCTTAAGGTATTGAGTTGCTCAGCCTCTCAAAGCCACATATAGATTCTGAAGCTAAATCCTTTGAAGAGAGTTATCTAGAAAAAAGGAGCTTAGCTCAATGAAGAATAGTCGCAACATCAAGTCTTTGAAGCCGATTTCAAAGAATGGATTGTGGAAAGGAGTGGTTGCCCTAGGTCTATCCCTTTCCGTACTGTCAGCTTGTAACGGGCAGACCCAAACCAATCAGGCAGAGCAAGACAACGTAACATCTGATGATGTCACCCAGATTGAGGCCGGAGATCCTGCCCTTGGGCAACTAGTCACTATCAGAAGTGGCGTAGTTGAAACGCTGGATGATAATGGTTTCGTCATGGAATCTAACAACGGCGATTTAATTTTAGTCATCAACCGCACGGGCACCCCTTTCACTCAGCCCGAAGCGGCTATTCCTATTCAAGTGACTGGGCAGCTAGATACCTTTAGTGCCGCTGACTCAGCCGAGCAGTACGGGATAGAGTTAGAACCTGAACTTTATGATGAGTATGATCAGCAGCCGGTAATTATCGCCGACAATTTTGCCTTGGCACCCCGGCCCCAAGATCTTTGGAATGCTCCCGATGAATACTACGAAGAAATAATTGCCGTTGAGGGCGATCTGCGACCTTTAGAGGAATCGGCAAATGCCTTTGCCTTGTTTGAAGAAGGCTGGGTTAGTGATACCGGAGTTTTGATCATTGGAGTGGGGCAATTAGTAGATGCCGCAGACCTAGAGGCTGGTGAGAACATTGTGGTTACAGGGCAGGCACGACAGCTAGATGAAAATTTGCTGAGAGAGGCAGAATTTGGCTGGGACGATGACCAAATTCAAGAGTTCTTGTCGAGGTATGAAAATCGGCCTGTAATTATCGCTGAACAAATTTATCCGTCGGCGGTGCCGCCCCACCCTAGCGTCTGACGAAAGCAGTTCAGCTCGACGAGTAGCAGAGAGTTTTTTTCAGGCCGCTAGCCTGAAAACTGCGGGGCAAGGCAACAATACCCCGCATTGACGCAGGCAGATTTGCCCATGTCAAACCTGATGATAATCTAAAGGAAAGTATGGTACGCACAATAGCCAATCAAAATAACACTCAGTACAAGCGAGTAATGGGTGTCTTTAAGCGACGCGAAGATCTTGAAAGCGCGCTTCAAGCATTGAAAGATGCTGGTGTTGAAAAAGAGAGAATTTCTCTTCTAGCCAGACATATAGAAGATGTCAAAGGTGCTGAGGAGATTAGCGATGGCGAAGGCAACGAGGCTAAGGAAGGTGCTGGCATTGGCGCTACTACGGGTACCGTCTTAGGTGGCATTGGTGGTTTTCTCATTGGTGCCGGAGTTTTGGCAATTCCGGGGGTGGGGCCTGTGTTAGCCGCAGGTGCTGGCATCTCTGAGATTGCAGCAACTCTGGCTGGTGCCGGTATTGGTGCCGCCAGTGGTGGACTTGTAGGTGCCCTAGTTGGGGCTGGCATTCCTGAAGACAAAGCCAAGGTTTACAACCAGCGTTTTGAGGCTGGAGATTACCTGCTGATGGTCGACGGCACGCCTGACAATTTGCGCCAGGTCGCGTCTATTTTGCGCGATCGCCGCGCTGAGGAGTTGGGCGTCTACGATGCCCCTGACCTGGCGCAAAGCAAGCAGACCACCCCTGGGCACAGTGCCTCTGTGGGGACTCGGGATATCGACAGCGATGGTGAGCCAGAAGTCATCATCGTCGATAAGCGCAGTGAGGCGACTAAGCATCAGTAAATAAGCAAAGGTATTTCTGTATACCGCAACCACAAATTTGCTTTAACCTCTGGCGTGACTAGAGGTTAAAGCAAATTTTGCTTTGAGTAACAAAAGCATCATTCCTGTGAGCAAGGTAGACGAGAACTCTTTACAAGGGAAGACGGCGATCAGTCTACTCCGCGCAGTTTGCGAGTGTTGTCGTAGAGACTCTGGGCCAGGCCATCGAGACGCTGGGAGAGTTTTTCGTCGACGATTTTGCCCTGGTCGTCAAAGGCTTGCCAGGCCTGGCCGATCGCCACTTGCTCAGGCACCACCCAGGTGTGCACCCAGCGCAGAATGGTGCGCAGGTCATTGAGAGCATTGTTGTTAGACTGGCCGCCGAGAATGCTGACCGCTCCGGCAACTTTGCCATCGAGTTGGTCAAAGCTCATCAGATCGAGCGCATTTTTGAGTACGCCGCTGACGCTGCCATGGTACTCGGGGGTGACCAGCACAAAACCATCGGCTTCTAGAAAGGCCTGGCGCAGACGCTCGACATCGGGATGGTCGGGGTAATCTTTGCCGCCGTGGCAGAGGGGCAGGTTCATCTCGCGCAGATCGAGCAGTTCGAATTCGGCACCCAACGCGCGGAGGCGATCGCCCACTAGCCCCAGCGCCAGCTGACTGTAAGAATTGGGCCGCAAACTTCCGGCAATGCCCACAAACTTCACCATGACATACCTCTTAACTGCTTAGTCATAATCGTAATGACTTCAAGTTAACGAGATTTGCAGCAATTTGTCAAGCGTTGTAAGGAGGCCGAGCTAAGGAGATTTCTAGGAAAGAAGATATCAGCTTCAATCCAGCGACTATAGCCGCTGTAGGGTGGGCACTGCCCACCATTAGGGAAACTCTTTTTCAAAAGTCTCCTAAGATGCTGACCTACTGCTGTGGAAGGTCAGCAATCGGCTGGGCCAGGTTTAAGTAACCAGGTTCAAATCCGTTGGCCCCGTCCTTTAGTCTGTGTTGCGCCCCCAGAGCCCTGTGGTTTTCACGCTCCATTCTTTTGCTATCTTTGTGGTCTGCCATATTCAGAAATCAGGCCAAAATCAGAAATCTGCTGATCCTATCCCTAGGCGAATTGGCTATAGTGGCGAGACACTGCCCCGCCTAGCTAGGGCTGCCCCTGGTTGATAGTCACCATGGTAAAACCTACGCCAGATTCTCTCCGGCGCGTTGGTACCGCTAGCCCGCTGCTTATGCCTTCCGATGCGGCTCCCCCCACTCCGCTGGTGATTGGGGGCGAAAATATTCCCCGGGGCAAGCGGGTGCGGCTCGACTTGCCGGTGGCTCGCCTGCCCACTGGCACCATGCTGCCGCTGCCAGTGACGGTGATCAACGGTAAAAAGCCGGGGCCGCGTCTGTGGCTCAGCGCGGCCATCCACGGTGACGAACTCAACGGGGTCGATATTATTCGTCGAGTGGCCAGGGCGATTCAGCCCCACCGGCTCCACGGGGCGGTGATTGCCGTGCCAGTGGTGAATATCTTTGGCCTGCTAGAGCAATCGCGCTACCTGCCCGATCGCCGCGATCTCAACCGCTCGTTTCCGGGCTCGGCGCGGGGGTCGATGGCCAGTCGGCTGGCGGCGCTGTTTATGCGCGAGGTGGTCAGCCACTGCACCCACGGCATCGACCTGCACACGGCGGCGATCCATCGCATCAACCTGCCCCAGGTGCGGGCCGACCTGCAAGACCCGGCCACCTACGCCTTTGCCCAGGCCTTTGGGGCTCCGGTGATTCTCCATGCCTCCCACCGCGACGGCTCTTTGCGCCAGGCCGCTGCCAAGCGCCACATTCCCACCCTGCTCTATGAGGCAGGCGAAGCCCTGCGGTTTGACGAAGAGGCCATTCAAACCGGGGTCGATGGCATTTACCGGGTGATGGCCTACCTGGGCATGTACGCCCCGCCCGGCACGCCGCCCCCCCCCTCGGTAGAAGCGCAAGAAACCCGCTGGGTGCGGGCCTCGCGCGGCGGCATCTGGCACCGGGCGATCGCCCTAGGCGACGAGGTCAAGCAGCGCCAGCCCCTGGGCTTTATCAGCGACACCTTTGGGGATAAGCCGGTGCAGGTGCGTAGCCCCATGGCGGGCATTGTCATCGGCCACGGCCAAAACCCGCTGGTCAACCAGGGCGATGCCTTAGTCCATGTCGCCAGTGTGAGGGCAGCGATTGAGCCAGAACAGTAGGATATAGCTGAAGAACGAAAAACGAAAAAAGAAAAGCGACGTAGAAAAGCTGACGGGTTCAGATTCTGCACCGCTGAGTTTTTTGAGCCGAGACGCAAACTTTTCTATGCAGCGCTTTACCCAGCTTTTTTTGGATATTGATGCCACCACCTCGACCAATGAGAAGGTGCGATCGCTGCAAGCCTACTTCCAAACGCAAGAGGCCGACCCCGCCGACAAGGTCTGGGCTCTCTACCTGCTGCTGGGCAAAACCCGTCGCCGCACAGTGACCTCACGGGTGCTGCGGGATGTGTTTCTGCAAATTTCCGACATTCCCGAATGGCTATTTAAAGACTGCTACGCCCAGGTGGGCGACTCGGCGGAGGTGATCGCCCTGCTGCTGCGCGATGTGGATTTGCCCCGCAGGGGCGCATCATGCTGCGCCCCTACCCCAGGCCATGCTGAGAACCAACCTCCTGCGGCCCCCATCCCCCTGCATCAGTGGATGGAGGAGGTTATCCCCATGTACAAGGCGGTGGAGACCGACGACGAGCGGCGCGACTTAATCGTCTCCTGGTGGGCGGCGCTGGATAACACCGAGATCTTTGTGCTCAACAAAATTCTCACCGGGGCCTTTCGCGTCGGCGCGTCGGCCAAGCTGGTGATTAAGGGGCTTGCCGCCGCCACGGGTATTTCCGAAGCCGTGCTCACCCACCGGCTGATGGGCGACTTTAGCCCCACGGTGGAGTTCTACACCAACCTCACCAGTGAGGAGGCCACCCAGAATGCCCCTAGCCAGCCTTACCCCTTCTTTCTCGCCACGTCGCTGGATGAGGAAAAATTTCAAACGGAGGACTTTTCTCGCTGGCGGGCGGAGTGGAAGTGGGACGGCATTCGCGCCCAGGTGATTAAGCGGGACGATCAGGTGTTTGTCTGGTCGCGGGGCGAAGATTTAGTCACGGCCCAGTTCCCGGAAGTAGAGGCGATGATGGCCTCGTTCCCCAACGGCATTGTGATGGATGGGGAAATTCTTTGCTGGCAAGACGACAGGCCGCTGTCGTTTAACCATCTGCAAAAGCGCCTGGGCCGCAAGAAGGTCAGCAAAAAGGTGATGGAAGAAAGCCCGGTGCATTTCATCGCCTACGACCTGCTGGAGTACGGTGGGGTGGATATTCGGGAGAAAAGCTGGGGCGATCGCACCCAATCCCTTTCCACCCTTTTGGCCGTTCACACCGCCCCCAACCTGCACCAGTCCACTCTTTTCCCCTTCAGCTCCTTTGCCGAGCTGGCGGCCCTGCGCGAAAGCTCTCGCCAGCAGGGGGCCGAGGGGCTGGTGGTGAAGGCGATCGACAGCCCCTACCTGGTGGGCCGCAAGCGCGGCTACTGGTGGAAGTACAAGGTTGACCCCATGAGCCTCGACGCGGTGCTGATCTACGCCCAGGCGGGCAGCGGCAAACGGGCCAACCTCTTTACCGACTACACCTTTGCCCTTTGGCAGGGCGACACCCTGGTGCCCTTCGCCAAAGCCTACAGCGGTCTGGACAATGCGGAGATTGACGCGCTAGACAAGTGGATTCGTCGCCACACGACGGAGCGGTTTGGGCCAGTGCGATCGGTCGAGCCGATTCACGTGTTTGAGATTGGCTTTGAGGGTATTGCTGCATCGACCCGCCACAAGTCGGGTATTTCGGTGCGCTTTCCCCGCATTCTGCGCTGGCGCAAAGACAAGCCCGCCGCCGAGGCCGATACCCTGGCCTCAGCGCAGGATCTACTGGCCACTTTCCGATAGCCAGATCTGATAGTCAGGATAGGGTTTATACGAAATCCGATTTGGAAAACCCCGATTCATTATCAGAACATCGCTGATGCGATCGCCGGACGAGCCGAGCTAGAGGTTAAGCCCGAGGAGGCCCGAGACACCATCCGCATCATCGATCTGGCGAAGTTATAGGCGGCCGGGGGATGGTTTTGGTTTTAGGGTTTGTAGATCAAATCTAGGCTGGTGGCATTGACCTGGCTGGTGGGGCGATCGAGCACCAATTTCCCCGCCTGGATGCCGAGGATGCGATCGCCGTATTTCAGTGCCAGATCGACCTGGTGCAGGTTGCACACCACGGTTAGCCCTTCGTTGCGGCAGAGCGATCGCAGCAGCCCCAGCACCGTGTGGGCTATTTCGGGGTCGAGGCTGGCCACGGGTTCATCGGCCAAAATCAGGCTGGCTCGCTGGGTGAGGGCGCGGGCGATCGCCACCCGCTGCTGCTGTCCGCCCGAGAGCCGATCGGCCCGCTGAAAGGCCGCATCCAAGAGCTGCACCCGCTCTAAGGCTGCCATGCCCTCCCGCAGCAACTCCGGCGGAAACTGGTTGAGCCAGCAGCGCCAGAGGGGCAGCTCCGGCAGGCGTCCGCCCAGACAGTTTTCCAGCGCTGTGCGGCGACGCACCAGGTTGAACTGCTGGGCAATGGTGGCCATTTGGGTACGAGCCTGCCGCAGTTCACGGGCTGAGCAGGTGGTCAGGTTCTGGCCCTGAAAGCACACCTGGCCCTGGGTCGGCTTGATCAGCTGAAGAATGCAGCGCATCAGCGTCGTTTTGCCCGCCCCGCTCGGCCCCAAAATGGCGGTGAAGGTGTGGGGTTCAATCTCAAAGCTAATGTCGTCCAGGGCCGTGCGGTTGCGGTCATAAACCTTAGAAAGGTGCTCAATGCTCAGCATAGTGTCATCCTAACCGCTGCCGCAGTCGGGCACTCAGGGCATCGATCAGCGTCACCATGGCCAAAATCAGCAGCAAAATGGTGCAGAGCCGAGGAAAATCCAGCAGCTTTAGACTGACTAGCAGCTCATAGCCAATGCCGCCCGCGCCGACGATGCCCAAAATTACCGACGATCGCACGTTGAACTCCCACAGATAGAGGCTGATGCCGATCAGGCCGGGCAAGGCTTCGGGCAATACAGCGAAGGTAAAGGTCCGAAAGCGATCGCACCCCGTCGCCTCTACCGCCTCGATCGGCTCGGGCGGCAGGGTCTCTAGCACCTCGGCGTAGAGCTTGGCCATCGACCCGGTGGTGTGCAGCGCCACCCCCAGCGCCCCGGCAAAGGGTCCCAGGCCCACAATTGAGACAAAGAACAGGGCAAAAATGGCGGTGTCAATGCCCCGCAGCAGGTTGAGCAGGCTCCGTAAGGGCAGAGCTAACAGCCTAAACGGGGTGACGTTGCGAGCCACCATTACCGCCAGGGGCAGCGCCGCCACCATGGCCGCGCCGGTACCGATGATGGCGATTGCCAGCGTCTCCCAAATTGCCCCCAAAAAGCTGGTCAGCTCTGAAAAATCGGGGGGAAACAGCCGCCCCAGCCAGTCGCCCAGCTGAGGCAGCCGCGACCAAAACTGCTGCACATCGACCTCGGCCCCGTGGGCACTGGCGATGACCACCGCCACCGCCAGCACCCCCCAAAAGCCCTGGTGGAGCATGCGCCAGAGGCCACCCTGGCGCTGCCACTCGCGCTGCAAGAGCGTGTCAAAATCGGTGACAGGGCTGCTGCCGTTGTTGGCGGGTGGCTCCATCACTCCAGCTTGCCTACGGATTTGCCAGCCGTCTCGATTGGGCTGTAGTTGCTGCCGTCGGAGACGACAAAGCCGGTGTAGTTTTTGGGCAACAGGGTTTGGGTCTGCTCTGGGGTGAGGTTGACCAGGGCATCTTGCAGCCTGGTCTTTAGCTCGGCGGGAAAGCCGCCCCGTACGACGATGGGGTCATTGGGCAGGGGCTCAGACTGCCAGATGATCTTGAGCTGGCTTTTGTCGATTCTGCCCTGATCGGTCAGCACGTCCAGGTTGCGATCGTAGTCAGAGGCGATATCGGTCTGATCGCTCAAAACTGCGATCGCCTGGGCCGCGTGGCTGGCCCCTTCGCTGTAGTCAAACACCGCTTCGGGGTCTAGCCCCCGCCGCTTAAACTCCGCCTGGGGAATCAGCCAGCCCGAGGTTGACCCCACGTCGGCCAGGCTGAGCTTGAGCTTTTGCCCCTGCTGACTGAGGGCAATAGCCTCATCGAGCGTGTCAAAGGGCGCGTCGGCTTTGGCCATTAGCACCGAGGAGTAGGTGGGTTTGTCTTTGTACTTGACGGTGGCGATCGCCTCCAGCGCCGGCTCGTTGTGGTGGGCCAGCACATAGCCCCAAGGCCCCAGCCAGGCGACATCCAGGGTGCCCGATCGCAGCGCCTCAGAGATGCCAATCCAGTCGTCGGCCACGGTTACATCGGCGGGTAAATCTAGCTGCTGAGCCACTTCCTCAAACAGCGGCTCAAACTGCTTGCGGTTCTCATTGGGGGTGGGGAAGTAAGGCCCAACGCCAAACTTGAGCTCCGCCAGCGTCACCTCAGGGGCCGAATCCGCAGCGGTTTGGTTGTCGGACGGGGGCGCACAGGCCACGACAACAACCAGAGCCAGCAATCCAACCAGCCAAGCGCTCAGCCAGCCTTTGAGGCGGAATCTATTCATGCCCGTCTTCTCTCTCTATAGAAAAATTTTGCCTGTAGAGATCATTAAATTGCATCAGGGACTGCTCTTGATTAAAAGAAGATAAGCAGCCCAGATTGAACTCTCAGCCCAAATCCCGAATGAATACCCCCGATTTCTAGAGGCTTAGTCTGCTGCGCCCCTACGGGGTTCCTGATCATGAATCGGGGGCTCCCAAATCGGATTTCGTATCAGCCTGCGCCTGGAAGCAGAGCCTATTGTATCGCCCTGCCGTTCCAGATAGCGACTGCTGGCCTTCGTCTGCCAACCTGGTTAGAGCACGAGATCGCAGGCTGGGCTCTCGTCCCGACTCAGCGTTGAATTTCCCGAGATGGTGGTTACTAGAATCCTTAGGCCAAGATTGTCCCAATCTCCTTGAGGTAAACACGGCTAAAGGGTTCGCTGCCGCCCAAACGGTATTGCTCAATCAGCCCCTGGCGGCGAATCGAGACATTGCCCCCCTCGCGCACCACCACCGTCGAATGGGGAAATACATCGCGGGTGAGCAGGGCTTCCGTTTCGGTGGGATTGTCTAAGACAACCATGTCGCTGCCCGAGTAGAACACCCCATCTTGCTCAAAGGTCTCGCCGCGATATTCTGCAATCAACAGGTCGAGTCGGGGGTTGCGCAGCAGGTTGCTCACATTGACGTTGTAGGTTGGGCTCAAAACCTTTTCAGAGCGGTTGATCAGCACCCCATCCCGACACACCGCCCCGATCACCCAGTTGGGGTACTGCAACAGGAGATGGTCAATCAACATTTGCAAATCGCCCATGGAAACCCGGTTAAAGGTCACGATGGGAATTCGGGGGCTGGTTTCGGCGGGGAAGAAGGTTTCTAAAATGGGTGAGGTGACATCGACGCGATCGCCCACCGACGGGTTGAGGTGCATCGAAATCCCTGGGGCCGAGTTGATTTCAAGAATGCCAAAATTGCCGTCTTTCCACGATCGCGACAGATCGCGGGTAATCGCATCAATGCCCAAGCAGGTCAACCGAAAGTGTTGCGCAATATCCTGCGCCAAAATCACATTGTCGGGGTGAATAGTGGGGGTGGCGTCAATGCTGACCCCCCCGGCAGACAGGTTGGCCACCTTGCGCAGGTAGACGGTGCGGTCTTCCTCCAATATGCTCTCTAGCGTGAACCCCTGCTGATCTAGATAGACCTCCATGGCATTGTCGGCTTTGATTTTGCCCAGGGGAGAGGTTGGGGTGTCGCTGCGGGCGGCAGCTCGGTTTGCGTCGCGAATCAGTTCGCTGATGGTCGATTGGCCATCCCCGGTGACCGAAGCGGGTTTGCGCTCCATGGCCGCCACAAATCGACCGTTGACGCACAAAATTCGAAAGTCGGAGCCAGCGATACTCGTTTCGACAATCACCTCCACCGGCTGGTCACCAGGAATGGCCTCAACGGCGCGATCGAAGGCGGCTTCTAGCTCTTCACTGTCGCCTACGTCGGCGGTGACCCCTTCTCCCTTATGCCCCGACACCGGCTTCACCGCAATGGGGTAGCCGATGCGATCGGCAGCGGCTAGAGCCTCGCTGCGAGTTACTACAATCTCTCCGCTGGGTACCGGAAACCCCAGGGTGCTGAGAAAGGCTTTGCAGTCGTCTTTGCGGGTGGTGAAGTCTGAGTCTAGGTGGCTGTCGGTGTCAAAGGTAGTGGCTACGCCGCGCACCAGCTTTTTGCCGTAGCCGTACTGCATTAAGCCCTCATCCCACAGGTAAAACGTGGGAATGCCCTTTTCGTGGGCGGTGCGCAGCAGGGCATACACCGTGGGGCCGCCATAGACCGACTGCCGAAAGACCTGCTGAAACATCTCAATTTGGTCTTCGATGTAAAAGCGCTGGCCTTGGGTGATCGCCTCAAACCAATCCCACACGGCATAGATCACCGATCGCGTTGTGCGCCCGTGCAGCGCCTCGACCGCCAAGCAGCAGCGAGCGCCCCGCTGGGTCACGCTCCACTGGTGCAGGTGTAGCCCAATATCGAGCTGGTTGACCTCGGCGGCCACCTGGGCAAAGAGATGGGCATAGGATTCGTAGGTGCGATCGCTGAGGTGAGGATAGCGATCGCCCACCGCATCGACATAGGCTTCGATCGGCAGTGGGTCGCTGTTTCCGGTAAGGGCGAAGTCAAAAACGAATGCCGCCGTATCTAAGTAAGGATTGCTGCCCTCACAGAGCCGACTATTGTGAATATCAAAGGCATCGGTCTTACGAGCGTTCACGCGGGATACCGGAAGTTGATCGAGAATCACTTGCTCCTCCAAGGCAAATACTCCTCATCCTAGGCAGAGCACCCTGCCCTTGACCTGTACCGCAGGCATGAGAAACCAGATACATTGCAGCGAACCAGGGCAGATTTGCAACTGCCCCTTCAGCGATCGCCACCCCGTAGATCTCTGCCATCAGTTGACGGAGTCGCTGATATAGCCACAGCCGACATCATTAGGCATCACGACGTTTTGTCGGCAATGATCCGCCGATCGCCCGGCACCTCTACCACCAGTGGGGCATAGGTGTGGGGCGATCGCTGCCTAGCTTCCTAAAAGAGGCTGCCCATCGCTCGCAGCATGTTTTGCGGCTGGAGGGCCGCCTCTGCCGCCGTCGGCTCGTAGCCGCAGTGCACCATGCAGTCGGCGCATTCGGGGTTGCCGCTCTTGTGGCCGTACTTTTCCCAGTCGGTGTTGTCGAGCAGTTCTTGGAAGGTTTCGTAGTGGCCTTCGTTCAGCAAGTAGCAGGGCTTTTGCCAACCCAGCACGCTGTAGCTGGGGCTGCCCCAGGGGGTGCAGTCGTAGTCTTTTTGCCCGGTCAGAAAGTCTAAGAAGAGCGGATTGTGGTTAAATTCCCACTTCTTTTTGCCCGCCGTAAACGGGGCCAAGATTTCTCGAAACAGCGCCTTGGTCTGGTCACGCTTGAGGAAGTGCTCCTGATTGGGGGCCCAATCATAGCTGTAGCCCGGCGACACCATCATGCCGTCTACTTTCAGCTCGGTGAGATAGTCAAACAGAGACTGGATTTCCTGGGGGTCGGTGCCCTCAAACACGGTGGTGTTGGTGGTGACGCGGAAGCCCCGCGCTTTGGCGGCTCGGATGGCGCTGATGGCAATATCGAAGACGCCATTGCGATCGACGCAGCGATCGTGCAGATCCTTCATGCCGTCTAGGTGCACGCTGAACGAGAGGTAGGGCGACGGCGTAAACTTATCGAGACTTTTTTCGAGCAGCAGGCCATTGGTGCAGAGGTAAACAAACTTTTTGCGCGCTACCAGACCCTGCACAATCTCGTCAATCTGGGGGTGCAGCAGCGGCTCCCCGCCGGGAATCGAAACCACCGGGGCACCGCATTCTTCCGCTGCCGCAAAGCAGTCTGCGGGCGACAGATTCTGCTTCAAGATTTCTTTGGGATGCTGAATCTTGCCGCAGCCCGAGCAGGCCAAATTGCAGCGAAACAGCGGTTCTAGCATCAACACCAGAGGATACTGCTTGCGTCCTCTAAGGCGCTGAGTGACAAGATATTGCCCCACGCCCAGGGCCTGCTGCAAACTGATTGCCATTTCTCTTCACTCCTCGGTTGGGGAGAATCCGAAAGCAGGGCCGGGCTGGGTCGCGCCTAGGCCACGACGGGTGCCGATGCTTCGAACCCCGATGTTGATACCCAACTACCGTAATTCATTTTTGCAAAAACAGTTGTCTTCAGAGCAGGCTCTCTATCGCCCTGGTATGTGGCCTGCCCCCATGACACGTTGCCAGGGTTGACGGTGTAAGATCCGGTTGACCTTGCCCTGGCCGCGAGGTTGCCTACAGGTGCCCCAGATGCTTAGTAGCCCTGGACACCATCCACGCGAATTTATTCATCGTTAATGCTCTATTAATGCCGCCAGAGTGAACGTCAACCAGTATGGTTGAAAGCCAAAGCCACGTGAGGAGAGCGATCAATGCCGTCTATTAAATCTGCGTTGGACTTGCTAAAGGAAACCAGCCGAACGTTCTTTATCCCCATCAGCCTGCTCCCCCCTGGGCTTCAGGAAGCGGTGGCCTCTGCCTACCTGTGCATGCGGGCGATCGACCAGGTTGAGGATCATCCCACCCTAGACAGCGGCACCAAAACCAGGCTGCTGCGCCAAATTAGCCTCAACCTGCAAGCGGGCACAGAAGCCTCAGCGGTGGCTGATTTTGCGGCAGGGCTCGATGGCTACAGCGGCGAGCTGGAGGAAGTGACTCTGCGCCTTGGCGAATGGGCTCTGCTGGCCCCCAGCACCATCGCCCCTCGCATCTGGGATGCCACGGCCTCTATGGCCGATCGCATGGCCTACTGGGCCGAGCAAAACTGGCGGATCAAAACCGAGACTGATCTCGATCGCTACACCTTTAGCGTGGCCGGGGCCGTGGGGCTGATGCTGTCTGACCTCTGGGCCTGGTACGACGGCACCGAAACCAGCCGCATGGAGGCGATCGGCTTTGGGCGCGGCCTGCAATCGGTGAATATTTTGCGCAACCACCTGGAAGACAAAGATCGCGGCGTCGACTTTTTCCCGGAGGGCTGGACGGCGGACGACATGCAGCGCTACGCCCGCCGCAACCTCGAGATGGCCGATGCCTATACCCAGGCCCTGCCCAAGGGGCCAGCCCTGCTGTTTTGCCGCATTCCCCTCGCCTTGGCTACTGCTACCATTGATGCCCTAGCCCAGGGCCGCGAGAAGCTCAGCCGAGCCGATGTGATGGCGATCGTGACGCCGCTGCTCGGTGTTGGCAAATCGATCGAACTTATGACTAAAGTCTAGTTAAAGGGTGTTTGAAAAGTGAATTGCTGTAGCTTGAGTCACCAGCTGATCCCCCCTGCCCCCCTTAAAAAGGGGGGTTAAAAGTCCCCCTTTTTATAGACGCTTGCGGCTTCCCGCAGGGTAGGGGGATTTAGGGGGATCTCCACTTTTGCTACAAGAAACAAGACTTTTCAAACATCCTCTTAGCTCGACTACGGCCCCCCTTACCTCGCTAGTGAATGAACATTCTCGATCGCATCGCCGAGCGGCAGCGAGACAATTTCTCGCTGCACGCCCAGTACCTCAACCCGCAGATGGTCAACGTGCTCAAGACGATTGGGTTCGATCGCCACTATGTGCGCGCCGAGGGACCTTATTTGTTTGACGACCAGGGCGATCGCTACCTCGACCTGCTCAGCGGGTTTGGCGTCTTTGCCCTGGGGCGCAACCATCCCAAAGTCGTCCAGGCGTTGCTGGATGTACTGACGGCAGAACTGCCCAACCTGGTGCAGCTGGATGTGTCGGTTCTGTCGGGGCTGCTGGCCGAAAAGCTTCAGCAGATCACACCGCCGGGGCTAGACCGCATCTTCTTCGCCAACTCCGGCACCGAAAGCGTTGAGGCGGCGATTAAATTTAGCCGCTACGCCACCGGGCGCAGCAAGATTGTCTACTGCGAAGGGGGCTACCATGGCCTCACCCTAGGATCCCTATCGGCCACGGGGGATCCGCATTTTCGGGAGGGTTTCGGCCCCTTTCTGCCCGACTTTATCGAAGTGCCGTTTGGGGATTTGGCTGCTCTGGAAAAGGCCCTGTCTCGCAAAGACGTGGCTGCCTTTATCACCGAGCCCATCCAGGGCCACGGGGTATGGATTCCGGAGGCCAGTTACCTACCGGGGGCGGCAGCGCTCTGCCGCCAATACGGCAGCCTATTCATCGCCGACGAGGTGCAGACCGGGCTGGGCCGCACGGGCAAATGGTGGGCGGTCGAGCACTTTGGCGTCGAGCCCGATCTGCTCTGCATGGCCAAGGCTCTATCCGGCGGGTTTGTGCCGGTGGGGGCCGTGGCCTGTCGGTCGTGGATTTTCGACAAAGTGTTTAACCGCATGGACCGTGCCGTGGTGCATGGCAGCACCTTTGGCAAAAACAACCTGGCCATGGCCGCCGGTCTGGCCACCCTCGACGTGCTCGAAACCGAGGGCTGGATTAACCACGCGGCCCAGATGGGGCGGCAGATTGTGGCCGATTTGCAGCCGCTAGTCGGCCAGTACGAGTGCCTGAAAGCGGTGCGGGGTCTAGGCATGATGATGGCGCTGGAATTTGGCGAACCCAAGAGCCTGACGCTAAAAATGTCGTGGAAGATGCTCGAAACCGCCAACCGGGGCCTGTTTTCTCAAATCATTACGGTGCCGCTGTTCACCCGCCACCGGATTTTGTCGCAGGTGGCGGGCTATGGCATGAACGTGGTCAAGTTTATTCCGCCTTTGACTTTGCAGGAGAGCGATCGCCGCTGGATTGTCGAGGCCGTCACCGATGTAGTAGCCGATGCCCATCGGGTGCCGGGTGCCGCTTGGGAATTTGGCAAAACCCTGGCCACCCAGGCGATGAAAACCAAAGCCGGAGCCCGGTAGCCTCAGCCATGGCGAGCTTGTTTCATCCGCTGTGCGGCAGCAACCCGCCGACCCTGCTCAGGCTGCTGCTCCAAAATGGATTGCCTGCGGCTAACCGCTGCCCCCAGGTGGCTCTGGCCCTGGCGGTGTCGCTGGCCCGCTGGCCCTTTTCGACGGCGGAACAGGTGGCGTTTGCGCTGGCACCCCAGCAGCCGATGCCCGACCCCGTCTTTATATTGGGCTACTGGCGATCGGGCACCACCCACCTGCACAATGTGATGGCCCAGTGCCCGGCCTTTGGCTACATTACGCCGCTGGCCACGGGAATGCCGTGGGATATTTTGGGGATAGTGCGATCGCTGGAACCGCTTCTAGAGCAGGCCCTGCCCCAGGATCGCTACGTCGATAATGTGGCGGTCACGCCCACCTCGCCCCAGGAAGATTCCATTCCCCTGGCGACGATGGGGGCGGCCTCCTACTACCACGGCATGTATTTTCCCCGGCAGTTTGAAACTCACTTTCGGCGGGATGTATTTGGGGAAGTCGAAGAGGCCGATGTGGAACGGTGGAAACGCCTGCATCGCCACCTGCTGCGAAAGGTTTCGGTGCACCAGGGGCACTGTCCGCTGCTGATTAAAAACCCGGTCTACACGGGCTATATTCGCCATCTGCGAGAGCTGTGGCCGGGGGCGAAGTTCATTCACATCTACCGCAACCCTTACCGGGTATTTGTCTCGGCGCGGCACTACTTTACGCGGCTGCTGCCTGAGTTGGCACTGCAAGACTACGGCGACCTGCCGATTGAGTCGCTGGTGTTAGAAAGCTACCCGTTTCTTTTGGACGCCCTCAAAACCGATACGGCAGATCTGCCCCCCAATCAATTTGCCGAACTCAGCTTTGAAGATTTTCAGAGCGATCCGCCGGGGGAGTTAAAGACTCTGTTTGAGCAACTAGAACTGCCTGATTTTGAGGCGGCACGCCCCTATTTTGAAACCTATTTAGCGGGGCTAGAAGACTACCAGCAGAACCAGTATTCTCTAGATGCTGAGACGGTTAATGCGATCGAGAATGCTTGGTTTCCCTACATTCAACGCTGGGATTACAGCTTATAGGCTCTTTTAAGAAAGTCTGCTTTTCGTTAACAACGGTACAGCTAGGGTGGCTTTCTTAGATAGGAGTTAACTCGTCTTTTGGAGCTCTAGTTTGAGCATTACTTGCCAAGTTTTTCTAATCAGCAGAGTCTTGCAGCCTGCCAGACTCTTTTGGGAGCATCCCACTTTCACGAAAACAGTGCGAAGAGGGAGAATGGAAGAGTAGCCCCAGGGCTGCACTCGCCATCACACCTGAAGACCAAAAGCAATTGGAAGCTCGTACAGCAGAAATTTTCGAGTGCGCCGAGGCCAATCAAGGCGTCAGGGGAGTCAGCCTTGATGGCGGCAAAGTCCGTCTACGTAACCTCGCGGAGTCCGATCGCCCATGACGAGACTACATCCGTTAATGCCATGTTGAGCCTGCGCTATGCCTACCTCGATAAGCAGTTCGCCAGCTGACTGTTTCATCGAAAGTGGGGTGCTTTCCTGAAACTTAGCTTAATCTTTAAAATTATGATCAATACTTTAAGTGCTGAAATATTGCTTTCCAGAAATGGTGAATAATATGGAGCATGGGGAATCTTAAGCGTTAGATCTAAATTTTCAAAACATAGTTGTGCAGCATACGAGGCGGTTTTACTTAATGAATCAAGCTTATTTGCAAAACTTAGTGAAGAAACACTTCAGAATATATGGCCTTTATCTTTACGGCTGATTCAAAAAATGCCTGATTCAAAAAATTTCGTCACAACCGAATCTGTTATTGCCTTAATCAGTGGGCTTTATATTGCGACTGGCTTTGCAGTTGTGTTCAGCATCCTTTTTTTGCTAACTTCTCTGGATCAAGCAGCCAAGCTGGCTCGATCCAAACAGGTAGATATAGCCCTGAATTTGGAAACCCGTTATTTGAAAGCGATCTTACTCGAGTACTCCGGCTGGGATGAGGCTTACGAGAATCTCATTGTTGATCTGGACGAAACCTGGATCGAAGGTAATTCTGGCCAATACCTACTCAATCAACATGGGTTTGATTTCACTCTGGCCATCAAGGCAAACAGGCAACTGGCAAACCTGAGTATCAACGACGAAGTTGAGGGACTTGAGTTTGCAAGACTTATGTCAGGTGGACTGGAAGATCTGATTGAGGAGTCTTTGCAAAATCAAGAAGGCGATGAGGGTTCGGTTGCTGGATATGTTCTTGCCGGGACTGATATCTATTTAGTCGCCCTGAGCCCGTTCAAAGATGAGAAAACCGAGGAAATTAGGCCTGATAGCTACTTGTCTCTGGGTAGACGGCTGGATGCCGAATATATTGGGAAACTTGAATCTTCCTATGAGCTTCCAGGTCTGCGCCTTGCTAACAAGATAGAAGGCCCTATGAACTCTAAGGTGCTGCTTGATGCCTCCAATCAAGCCATTGGATGTCTGACGTGGTTTGTGGAAAAGCCAAGTCTGCTCATTGCACCGAAGGTTATTGGCATCGTGACACCGTTTTTCTGTTTGGCTATATTCTTGACCCGACATTTTCTGAAACTGGATTATGCTGACCGGATTGCCTTTGAAGAGCGATTGTACAAAGAAGCTACATGTGATCCACTCACGAACATTAGCAATCGTCGGCAATTTATGACGTTGTGTCAGCAGGAGATGGCCGTTCACAGGCGCAATGGGAGAACGCTTGCCGTAGCTCTGTTTGACATCGATCATTTCAAGACCATCAACGATACCTATGGACACGCTATGGGTGACAAAGCCTTAGTCCATTTGGTTCAGGTCTGTTCTAGTGAATTGCGTGAATCTGACATTTTTGGCCGAATCGGTGGTGATGAATTTGCCGTTATCCTGCGAGAAACGCCGATTGAAGAAGCTGTTGATGTGCTCAATCGCGTCCGAAGAAAAATAAAAGCATGCCCCATCAAAACGAATCAAAACACCATCACTATAACCGTAAGTATAGGGGTAGCTCCAATGAATGATTACATAAACTTTGACAACATTCTAGAAATGGCAGATGTGGCTCTGTACAGGGCTAAAAAGAATGGGCGAAACCAGGTGTTTGTAAGTGTTTAAGGCGAAGGCTGTCTTCAGGACAGATTTTTGGTCGATGCCGGGCTCTGCTCAAATTCAATTTGACCGTAGTCGAGCTTGAGAATGCGATCGCCCACATAGAAATAGTGATCGTCGTGGCTGATCACAAACACTGTCTTGCCCTGCGCCTTTAGATCGGGCAAAAACTGGGTGTAAAACACCTGCTTGAAGGCGGGGTCTTGGTCAGCAGCCCATTCGTCAAATAGATAAATGGGGCGATTCTCCATGTAGGCGCTTAGCAAAGCCAGGCGTTTGCGCTGCCCCTGGGAGAGATTCACCGTCGAAAATTTGCCCTGGTCGATGCTCACCTTGTGGCTGAGCTGGAGCTGGTCTAAATAGCCCTGGGCTTTGCTGTCGTCGGCCTCGCCACTTAGCCCCAGCAGCCGCTCAAACAGGTAAAAATCGGCAAACACCGCCGCAAAATGCTGCCGATACCACTCTTGATTGTGCTCATCGATAGGCTGCTGATCGAGCCAGATTTCGCCCGACTGGGGCTGATAGAGGCCGGTGAGCACCTTTGCCAGGGTCGATTTGCCGCTGCCGTTGCCGCCGATGATAAAAATCAGCTCGCCGGGGTGCACGGTGAGATTCACCGGCCCCAGGGTAAATTCGGTGGCGTCGCGATCGGTGCGATAGCTGTGGGTGACCCCCTTGAGCGTTAGCTGCTGCCAGCCTGGGTCGATGGGCGGCACGGGGGCCGTGGCGATCGCGGCATCGATGCTCAGGCCCAGGGCTTTGAGCTTGTCGAGGGCGACGCTAGCCTGGCCCAGCAGCGGCAGCTTGTTCACCAGGTTTTCCATCGGCCCCAGCAGGTAGGTAAAGGTGAGCACGTAGGCGACCCGCGTATTGGGGCTAATGCCCACCCAGTGGGGCAGGGCAAACAGCACCAGCCCCACCGCAAAAAAGTAGATGAACTTGCCCCAGCTATCGAGCACGGCAAACAGACTAAGCCCCCGCTGGTTGTAGCGCTTGACCTGAAGCGCGGTGGGCTGAAGATCGATCGCAAAAAAGTCTTGGCGGCCCAGATAGTGCAGCTTGAGCTCTTTAATGCCGTCGATTAAACTGCGGAAATGCTGAAACAGCCGCTCTTGGTGGTCGCGGGCAGCGGCTAGACCGCGCCGCCCCGCCACCAAAAACCAGCGGCAGCTAACCGAGGCCACCAGGGTAATCAGCAGCACTAAGGCCAGCACCTGCCACGACAGCCACGACACGTAAACCATGCAGCCGACGGTGCCCGCAATGTTGATCATCAAAACGGGTAGGATGCTGGCGGCGGCGGCGATCGCCTGAATATCCTCAGTCAGCAGCACCAGCAGGCTGGGCAGGCCGAGGTTTTCTAGAGACTTCAGCTCCGCCGCTAAAATTTGACGACAGAGCTGGAGCTGAAGCTCAACCACCGCCGCCTGAGAAAACCGCACCAGCAAAATGCGCGACACCATCGCCGTGATCAGGGCGATCGCCCCCAGGCCCACAAACGCCGCCGCCACCAATCCCCCGGTCACCCCCTGGGCGATGGTGTAGCTGATCAGCGCAATCAGCGCCGCACTACAGCCGCCACTCACCAGGCCGGTGGCCAGGGCAATCCCCAGGGCTGGCCCAGAGGTCTGCAAGAGAAATAACAGTAAGCTCATGGCAGTCTCGCAACTCGGAGGATACGCCTGACGATGGTGGTTCGCTCTGACGGGCGATCGGCGCTGGGGGTGACAGGCACAGGCCTGGGCTGATCGGCAGGTCGAACAAGCTATGATATCTGCGTTTCTGTTCTCCTCATTAAGATGCCTCGCCCCAACCTCAACCAGCTGCGAGAACAACTCAATATCTCTCGATTGGCCCTGCGAAACCGGGGGCTGACAATTTTCTGCTGGATCGTGATTGGGGTGGCCGGGCTGTTTGCCTTTAGCTCTCTGAAGTATGCCTTGTTTCCCGACATCACCTTTCCGGTGGTGCTGGTCAACGCCACTGCTCCAGCCGAAACGGCGCTAGACACCGAAGCCCAGCTCACCGTGCCCCTAGAGGCCCAGCTGCAACCCCTGGCCGGGTTGACCAAACTCAACTCCACCACCTCTCCGGGGCGGGCCATTCTGCGGCTTAATTTTGAGGTGAACACGGCTCTGGAAGAAACCACGGCAGCGGTTGAGCAGGCGATCGCCCAGACTGACCTGGCCACCGGGTTTGACTATGAGATCATTCCGCTCAATTTGAATGAGGCGACGGCGATTAGCTACGCCCTGACCAGTGAGGCGCTGCCCCCAGCCGACCTGGCGGCGCTGGTAGAGTCGGAGATCTTGCCGACCCTGCGGGACATTCCCGGCGTGCTGCGGGTCGATCTGCGCGGCACCGGCACCCAGGCCACCGCCAGCAGCGGTGGCGGTTTTTTGGCGGAGCTCCAAAACCCACCGACGCTAATTCGGTTCAATGGCGAAGCGGCGCTGGCGGTGCAGGTGGTGAAGCAGGGCGCGGCCAACACCCTGGAGGTGGTCGATCGCGTCGAGGCGGCGATCGCGCAAATCCGTGACCAGCAGCCCCAAGTCGAGATTGCCCTGGCCGCCACCCAGGCCGACTTCATTCGCTCGTCAACCCAGGCCACCATCGATGCGCTGGTGGGGGCAATCGTGCTGGCGGTGCTGGTGATTTTGGGCTTTTTGCGCAGCTGGCGAGCCACGGTGATTACGGCGCTGGCGATTCCGCTGTCGGTGCTGGGCACAGCCATCGTCATGGCCATTTACGGCTTTAACCTAGAGACGATTACGCTGCTGGCGCTGGCGATCGTGATTGGCATCATTGTCGATGATGCGATCGTCGAAATCGAGAACATCATGCGCCACATGGAAGCAGGCGCGACTCCGCAACAGGCGGCTCTGCGGGCAACGGACGAGATTGCGCTCACGGTGTCGGCCTCGACGCTGACCATCGTGGCCGTGTTTTTGCCTGTGGCGCTGATGGGCGGCACCGTGGGGCAGTTCTTCAAACCCTTTGGCCTAACGGTGTCGGCGGCGGTGCTGTTCTCGCTGCTGGTGGCGCGCACCCTGACGCCAGTGCTAGCGGTCTATTGGCTAAAGTCTCCCCACTCGCCCCAGACCTCTGACCCCACGACCTCTGACCCCGCTGCTGATATCGTCCCCGCGCCCCTGGCAGAGACAGTGGCAGACTCCTGGCTAGAGCAGCGGTACAGCCAGTTGCTGGCCTGGTCGCTGCACCATCGCTGGATTGTGGTGGGGCTGGCGATCGCCAGCCTAGTCGCAGGCATTGCCATCATTCCGCTGATTCCCCAGGGGTTTATTCCCCAGCTCGACCAGGGCCAGTTTTTGCTGAACTACCGGGTGCCCCTGCCCCAGCGCCCCGCCGGGGCTCAGCTACCGTCAGCCGGACAGCTACCGCCAGGGCTGAGCGCACCCCAGGCTGCCGCCGCCGCAGAGGCCGCCGCTGCCGCAGGGCGATCGCAGCTCTTGCAGCAAACCCTTCAGCAGGCCGATGATCTGGAGGCAGCGGTGGCCCAGCTGCCCGAGGTCGAGTCAGTATTGACTACCGTGGGCGGTCGGGGGCGACCCAACGAAGGCAGTCTCTACATTCAGCTGCGGGAGGGGCGCGATCGCGACACCGCCGCCGTGCAGGCTCAGCTACGCCAAGATTTGCCCACGCGGGCGGGCCTAGAAACTAGCGTTGAAGACCTTCAGTTTGTCGATACCGGCGGCGAAAAGCCCCTCCAGGTGGCCCTGGTGGGCGACGACCTGACGGCGCTGCAAACCGCCGCCGCTGAGATTCAGGCCCAGATGGAAGCGCTGCCCGGTTTTGCTGATGTGCGCATTTCGGGGGCGGAAAATACCGCCGATGCGATCGTGGAGGTCAACCGGCAGAATGGCGAGCGGATCGCGATCGTCAGCGCCAACCTGAGTGACGGCAAGGCCCTGGGCGACGCCACCGCCCAGGTGGTAGCCATTGCGGAAACGGTAGTGCCCCCCGGTGTGCGCATTGATCTGGCGGGCGACTCGGCGCGAGCGGGTGAGGTGCTGGGCAGCTTTGGCCGCATTTTAATTCTGGCCGTGATTTGCATGATGCTCGTGCTGCTGGTGCCCTTTGGGCGGCTGTTAGAACCAGCGGTGGTGGGCCTGTCGCTGCCGCTCTCGATCGTGGGTGCCATGCTAGCCCTGTGGATTACCCGCAGCGACTTTGGCATTGTTTCGCTGCTAGGCCTGCTGTTTTTGCTGGGCCTACTCGACAAAAACGCCGTTTTGCTGATGGACTACATCAACCAGCTGCGCCGTGCCGGTGTCGATCGCACCGACGCGATTATGAAAACGGGCCTGGTGCGGCTGCGCCCCATTCTCATGACCACCGCCTCAACGGTGCTGGGCATGGTGCCAATCGCGATCGGCCTTGGGGCTGGGGCCGAGCTGCGGCAGCCGATGGCCGTAGCCATCATTGGCGGGCTGCTGACCTCAACCCTGCTGAGTCTGGTGGTGGTGCCGGTACTCTACACCCTGCTCGAAGATGGCTGGCTTAAGCTCACTAAGCGGTCGGCCTGATGCCAATTCAGGTGATTCTTGTACCTGCTGGGGCCGAATATCAGGCGGTGATGAGGGGCCTGAAGGCGGTTCCCCATGCGCCCCCGGTGGTGGCTGTTCCGGCGGGGCCAATGGCGTTTCGAGCGTTCTTGAAAACTTGGAAAGATCGATCGCGCTTTGCCAACCAGGAAATTCTGCTGATGGGCCTGGGCGGCAGCCTGTCGCCCAGGCATTCAGCAGGCGACGCTATCCTACTTGAGCAGGTTTGGGATGCTGCTGGGGGGGGTAGTTTGCAAGACTACTTCTGCGATCGCGCCCTTACCGATTCCCTAGCCCAGCGGCTCAAGGTTCCCATTGGGACGGGGGTAACGTGCGATCGCATCATCACCACAGTCACAGAAAAGTGGCAGCTGGGCGATCGCTACCAGGCCGATGTGGTGGATATGGAAAGCGCCGTTCTGCTGGCCGTCATGCCTGAGGCCAAGGTCACCATTCTGCGGGTAATCAGTGACGACTGTGGCCATGATTTGCCGGATATTGCGGGGGCGATCGGCCCAGACGGCAATCTGCAGCCCGTCGTTCTAGCCCTGAGTTTTCTCAAAAACCCGCTGGCCGCTGCAACCTTCATCCGTGGATCCCTGCGGGGGCTCAAAGCTCTAGAGCAGGCAGCGCGTGCGCTCTGGTAAATGCCCACCAGGCAAAAAGTGCTGGGTCGTAAGCCCGATGGATTGGCCTGTCAGAAGCCGGTACTAGCCTTTGGTCAGCGCCCCTAGATGCCCCTGAGTAGCGGTCAGGTAAGCCTGGGGCGTGAGCCACAGCATCAGGCCCCGCTTGCCCGCCGATACCGCCACGGTCTCAAAGGTGAGGATTGAGTCATCCACGTAGACGGGGTAGGCTTTTTTGGTGCCCAGGGCGGTGACGCCGCCGCGAATGTAGCCGGTAAGGGGCTGCACATCTTTGAGGGGCACGGTATCGGTTTTGCGATCGCCCGCCAACACCGCCAACGCCTTGAGGTCGAGCTGGGCACTGCCGGGGATAACAGCGAGACACACCCCGTTGCGATCGCCCTTGGCGACCAAAGTCTTAAACACCTGCTCTGATGGCAGTCCCAGCTTCTCGGCGGTGCTCTCAGCGGCCAGGTCGTCAGGATCCACCTCGTACTCCAGAATTTGGTAAGGCAGCTTGAGGCGATCGAGAATGCGGGCGGCGTTGGTCTTGCTCACAGGGCAACGGTAGATCTCTGAAACGTCAAAAAAAGGGGTCAAAGTAAAAGGTATCAGGTTCAAGGGGTATGCCCTGAACCTGATACCCAGTATCTTCAACCCCTCATTCTTTGTTGCTTTGCCCCTACTTGATGAACAGCATCTCCTGGTAGGTGGGCAGAGGCCAGAGGTCGTCGGCCACTTCACCCTCCAGGGCATCGGCGTACTCGCGCACCTGATCCATCAGGGGGCGAATGGTTTGGGCGCAGAACTGCATGTGCTCTTCCACCGACATGAAGTGCTTGGTCAGCATGTCATCTAGCTCACCCACCGAGGCCATCATCGACTTGGTGAGTTCTGCTACCTTGACGACGCTATCTTTGCCAAACTCAACGCCAATCTCACTGAGGCTATCGATGGTCTTGGCCAGTTCACCCATATACCGCACGGCAGCGGGGTAAATGATGGTCTTGGCCATGCTGATCACCAGCTTGGCTTCGACCTCAATGTGCTGGATGTACTGCTCAGAGTAGGCCTCAAAGCGGCTGCCTAGCTCCACCGGGGTAAGCACATTCTCTTTAGAAAACAGATCTTCGATGTACTGCTCGCGCAGCACGGGCAGGGCGTCGGCGGTGGTGCGTAGGTTGAGCAGTCCACGCTCGTTGACGGCCATTTCGTGCCACTCGCTAGAGTAGCCGTTGCCGTTAAACACCACGGCCCCGTGGTCGCGAATCACATCGCGTAGAATGTCGTGGATGGCGACGTTGAGTTCGACGCCGCTGCCCAGTTTGGCCTCAAGCTGGTCGGCCATCCAGTCTAAGGAGTCGGCCAGAATGGTGTTCATGGCCACCAGTGGCCCCGAGACCGACTGGCCCGAGCCCACGGCGCGAAACTCAAACCGGTTGCCGGTAAAGGCAAAGGGCGAGGTGCGGTTGCGATCGCCCGCGTCCTTCGGGAACACCGGCAGAGTGGGCACGCCCAGATCCATATCGCCCTTCGACTGGGAGCCGGTGACCTCGCCCGAGGCAATCTGGTCAAACACATCCTGGAGCTGGCTGCCCAGGTAAATCGAGATGATCGCTGGCGGCGCTTCGTTGGCCCCCAGTCGGTGGTCGTTGCTGGCGCTGGCGATCACCGCCCGCATCAGCGGCCCATACTTGTGCACGCCGCGAATCACCGCGCCGCAAAACACCAGAAACTGCGCGTTGGAGTGGGGCGTATCGCCCGGATCCAGCAGGTTGCCCTGGGTGGCGTTGCCCACCGACCAGTTGACGTGCTTGCCCGACCCGTTGATGCCCGCGAAAGGCTTTTCGTGGAGCAGACAGACAAAGCCGTGCTTTTTGGCCGTGTTGCGCAGCACCGTCATAATCAGCTGCTGGTGGTCGCTGGCGACGTTGGCGGCCTCAAAGAAGGGAGCGATCTCAAACTGTCCGGGAGCCACTTCGTTGTGGCGAGTTTTTGCCGGAATGCCGAGGCGGTAGAGCTTTTCCTCCACATCCTGCATGAAGATTTGCACCCGCTCAGGGATAGCCCCGAAATAGTGGTCGTCAAACTGCTGGCCCTTGGCTGGAGCCTTGCCGAACAGGGTACGACCCGCCAGTAGCAGGTCGGGGCGCACGCTAGCAAAGCTAGAATCCACCAAAAAGTACTCTTGCTCAGCGCCGCAGCTAGAGTTGACCGGGGCGACTTCGCTGTGGCCCAGCAGCTTGAGCACACGGGTGGCGGCCTTGCTCATGGCGGCGTTGGAGCGCAGCAGCGGAGTTTTCTTATCCAGTGCTTCTCCCGTCCAAGAGACGAACACGGTGGGAATGCAGAGGGTGACACCGTTCTCGGTCTCCATGACGAAGGCGGGACTGGTCACATCCCAGGCGGTGTAGCCCCGTGCCTCAAAGGTGGAGCGAATGCCGCCGTTGGGGAAAGACGAACCGTCTGGCTCACCCTGCACCAGTACTTTGCCAGAAAATTCTGAAATTACTGAACCATCGCTCTGCACCGAGATAAAGCCGTCGTGCTTTTCGGCGGTGGCGTTGGTCAGGGGGTAGAACATGTGGGAGTAGTAGAGTGCCCCCTTGGAGATGGCCCAGTCTTTCATGGCCACGGCCACAACATCGGCCACCGATACGTCGAGAGCGGAACCCGTGGTGATGGTTTTTTGCACCGATTTAAACACCGATTTGGGCAGGCACTCCTGCATTTTGCTGAGGCTAAAAACGTCCTTGGCCCACAGGTCTTCGAGCCGCCCAGGCGTGCTCACGGCTACCTTGGGGCGGCAGGCAATACTGGCGATCGCCTGGGCACGCAATTCGTTTCCGCTCATAGAAGTCTCCTAGTTAAATGGGAAATTAAGCAAAGCTGTCACTGGTGCGGGGCAACTCTAAACCGAGGAAATCAGAAAAGCCCGCTATGGAAACCGAGATAGGTAAGATGGGCTCTTGGGGGCGATGGTCAAAGACCGACCCTAAAGGGTCATCGCGATCGCCCATGCAGTAGAAAAGCCTGAGAGGCTCAGCTGTTAGACATCCTTGAAAAACCACATTGCCAAATCAGAAACTGGCAACCCCAACGAATGGGAAATTTCTGTCTACAATGCTTATTGTCTCAGCGGCCTAAACAAACCCCTCAGACAATCATAAATGCCTCAAAAGTGCTAAGGGCAAATGGCTCATGGGCCTATACCTAACGCTCTTTGAGCCATCGTTAACGCTGTCACCCTCAGTTAACTTTGAGGAATTAAAACCTCAATATCTAACCAACATTACACTCGAAAAGCTGTGCCCTGGGAACAATCCAAAAATCACCACTGCAATCCATTAGTTTCTGCCAGCGATCAGTCTTAAAAACCCATAGAAATTTGCATTATGGATAGTAGAGGCAAAGGCAGGGGGCTTTTGTAGCTATCAATACTTTTACCGGTTAATTCGGATTCCGTAAAGATGGTATCTGCTACGGTTTAACCCCTCAGCTGGTTTAGAGAGCAGCCGTTTTGTCGGCGCTGAGTCCCCTTTCCGCGCCGCCGTGGGTCAGAATAGATCACATTCCGCGTAAACCCACTACAGATTTAGCAGAGCTATGCCGCGCATTCGAGACATTCTGCACGCTGGCGAACCGGGCCAGAGCACCGCCATTCAGGGCTGGGTGCGCACCAAGCGCGAGGCCAAGGGCATTACCTTTGTGGAGGTCAACGATGGCTCGTCGATGGCTGGGTTGCAGGTGGTGCTGAGTGCTGACCTGGCGGGCTACGACACCGTGGTCAAAGACCTGACCACCGGCTCGTCGGTAGAGATTGGCGGCACCCTAGTGGAATCGCCGGGGAAAGGCCAACGAGTGGAACTCCAGGGTGAAAGCATCACTGTCTACGGCACGGCGGATGGAGAGACCTATCCACTTCAGAAAAAGCGGCATTCCTTCGAGTATTTGCGATCGCTGGGGCATCTCAGGTCGCGCACTAACACCCTCGGAGCGGTCTTTCGCGTACGCAACGCCTGCGCCCAGGCGATTCACCAGTTCTTCAATGAGCGCGGCTTTTTGTGGATGCACACCCCGATCATCACCGCCAGCGACTGCGAGGGGGCAGGGGAAATGTTTGCCGTTACGGGGTTAGACCTGGCGAACCCGCCCAAAACCAAAGAGGGGGCCGTGGACTACAGCCAGGATTTCTTTGGCAAGCCCGCCTACCTCACCGTCAGCGGCCAGCTCGAAGCCGAAATTATGGCGATGGCCTTTAGCAATGTCTATACCTTTGGCCCCACCTTTCGGGCCGAAAATTCCAACACCTCCCGTCACCTGGCCGAGTTTTGGATGGTGGAGCCAGAGCAAGCCTTCTGCGACTTAGTAGGCAATATGGATCTGGCCGAAGAATTTCTCAAATACATCTTCCACTCGGTGCTAGAGCAGTGCCCGGAAGACATGACCTTCTTTAACGATCGCATCGACAACTCGGTACTGGCCACCGCCGACAACATCATCAACAACACCTTCGAGCGCATCACCTACACCGAGGCGGTGAAGCTGCTAGAAAAGACCGACCGAAAATTTGAGTTCCCTGTGGAGTGGGGCATTGACCTGCAATCGGAGCACGAGCGCTACCTGGCGGAAGAGCTGTTCAAAAAACCGGTGATCGTCACCGACTACCCCACCGGCATCAAAGCCTTCTACATGCGCCTCAACGACGGCGGCGAAACCGTCGCGGCCATGGACGTGCTGGCCCCCAAGGTCGGCGAAATCATCGGCGGCTCCCAGCGGGAAGAGCGGCTGGACGTGCTAGAGCGCCGCATCCAGGAGGCCGGGTTGCCCATCGAAGACTACTGGTGGTACCTCGATCTACGCCGCTTTGGCACCGTTCCCCACGCGGGCTTTGGCCTCGGCTTTGAGCGCCTGGTGCAGTTTATGACCGGCATGGGCAACATCCGCGATGTCATCCCGTTCCCTCGCACCCCCGACAGCATCGAGTTTTAGGAGAGCAATTTAACCATGAGCCTTGTTCTAGAACAGGAGACACCACCTCTCCACGCTGATGTAACTGGGGCAATGCGTGTTGGGCATACCAGAGTATTGCTAGAGACGGTGATTCGAGCGTTTCAGGATGGGGCATCGCCGGAATCTATTGTTCAGCGGTACTCAACGCTCTCGCTATCTGATGTCTACAACACAATTGGCTACTACCTCAGACATCAAGATGCGGTTGAAACTTACCTAAAACAGAGAGAACAGCTTGCGGAAGTGGTTCAGCAACGGCTTGCCAGCGTTCAGCCAGATTTAAGCTCAATTCGCAGGCGCTTGTTGGCTCAGCGAAACCATTAGTCATGCTAAGTTTGCTCAGCGACGAAAACTTTAATGGCGACGTAGTTCGCGGGCTGTTTTTGCGAAGTCCCAGCCTTGATCTCATTCGAGTTCAAGATGTTGGTCTGCGAAAGGTGGACGATGTAGAAATCTTGGCCTGGGCAGTGACAAATAATCGTATTCTTCTGACCCACGACCGGGCTACTATGCCAGATTTTGCCTACGCCCGCCTGATAAAAGCAGAGCCAATGGCTGGCATGTTTGTAGTGAACGATCGCATGCCAATGCGCCAAGCTATTGATGAGCTGCTGCTGTTGATCAACTACAGCGAGCCAGCCGAGTGGAACGGCACTGTACTCTACTTGCCGTTGTGACAGAAGCTAAATGGCAGCTAAATCCAAGAGATTCCCCTTCAAAATACCAACACCAATTCCACCTGCCAATCATCGCTCTCGCGCACGATCTGGATGTCGCGGATGAATTCGCGGAAGAAGAAGCGCCGCTCGGTCTCGGAGAGATCAAGCCAGAACTGGGGAATCGACACCGATTGGGATAGCTCTTGCAGGTTCACCGGGGGCAGCTGAGCGAGCTGCTGGTGCAGGGTCGAAATTTCACCCCTCAGCTTGTAGCGGCGTAGAGCTGAGGTTTCGGCATCCAGAATGCCAGATTCCTCTAGGGTGGGTAGCTGGGCGATCGCGGCTTCCTTAGCGGCAATCGCGCCCTGCAAACCAGTACCGGGGGCAGGGGCACCAGGGGGAATTTTGGCCGTGAACTGGGCCACCGCTGGGGGCAACTCCTGGCAAATTTGATCAACAATGCGATTGAGCGCGTCGTCGTAGGGAATGGCTGGGCAGCGGGGGGTTCTGGGGCAGCCGCTGGGGCGCAGGTAGAGGTAGGTTTTAGCCTGACCCCGAGGGGCGGTTTTGGAAATGGTCAGAGGTTGACTGCACTCCTGGCAGGTGACGAGGCCCGCCAGCGATCGCGGTGCCCCAGCGGTACGCGGCGGCAGCGGGCGGTTGCGGCGCAGCAGGCGATCGATTTGGGCCGCCTCGTCGCGGCTGATGATGGCGGCGTGGGTGTCGCGTAGAACGGTGCCATCCTGGTATTGCAGATCGCCCCGGTACACCGGGTGGGTGAGCCAGCGTCGCCCGGTGGACACCGAAATCCGCTTGCCCAGTTTGCCTTCAATGAATCGCACTGCCCCCCGCAGCGAGCCGTAGAGCAAGAATTCGTTGACCAAGGCGGTTACCACCGGGGCTGTGGCGCGATCGATCAGGTAGCGGCCCTGGCCGCGGCGGTAGCCGTAGGGGGCTTTGCCAGGGGGCGGTAGAGCCTGCAAGCGGCTGCGGGCATGGCCTTCGCGCAGGCGGCGGCGCCGCTGTTCAGTAGAGAGATCGGCCCCCTGCAAGATGCTGTCTAAGTCGATCGCGCCGCTCTCTACCGTGACCACTTCAGCCCCGGCAGATTCGATTGCCTTTACCCAGTGGCGAATGTCTTCGGGGTCGTTGCCTAGGGCAGCGAGGGTATCCACCAAAACCCGATCGGCGGGCTGGGATTGCAGGTCGGCCAGCAGGCGATCGCGCTCGGGCCGATATCCCGGCTCCATCGGTAGGGCCACATCGGTGTAGACCTGTTCCACCGCTGCCGATATCTCCTCCCCCAGGGCAGGGGAGAGATCAGACGAGCCATTGACCTCTCGGTAGCAATAGGCGACGACGCGCATAGCTTTAGAAGGCTTGCTTGAGTGCTTCCCGCAGGGCTAGAGCCTGGGCGTCGTCGTCACTGGCTACCACCACCATCACCGTGGTGGTGGCGGGCTGGTTCTCGAGACACACAAACATTGCCGTAACTGTCTCAGAGCGCCCGGCTATGCTGGTGGCGTCGTTTTGCACCGCCTCTAGCCCCTGGGATTCTAGTGCCTGTCGGGCCTGGCCCAGGCATTGGGCGGTGTCGATGCCCAAGACCTGCCAGGCGTAGTGTATGCCGGGCGGAACTGCCTGGCTGGCGGCAGTTGTAGCAACTAGCCCCAGCCCGGTTAGTAACGCCGTCAGCAAATAGGTCATTGAAATCATCGATGTTTCCTCGTTGCTGCCTCAAATCGGTGCCCTGCGCAGGGGCAAATTGTGCTGTGTTGATGATACTCCCTGGACTTCGATTCAACCGCGGGCTCCGGCCATTGGCTCGGGGTCATGGCAAGATAGGTGGGTGGGCTTCGGGCTCCGGCCCATGCCCTATTGAGTTCCCCAGAGGCGGTTTCATTGCAGATTACATTTTTGGGTACCAGTTCTGGCGTGCCAACCCGCGCCCGCAATGTGTCGAGCGTGGCCCTGCGGCTGCCCCAGCGAGCCGAAGTGTGGCTGTTTGACTGCGGCGAGGGCACCCAGCACCAGTTTTTGCGCAGCGAATTTAAATCGAGCCAGATTCGCCGCATTTTTATTACCCACATGCACGGCGACCATATTTTTGGTCTGATGGGGCTGCTGGCCAGCTGTGGCCTGGCGGGCAACCGGCAGCAGCGCATCGATATCTACGGCCCCAAGCCCCTCAACGACTACCTGCAAGCCAGCCGCCGCTACTCCCAAACCCACTTTTCGCTGCCGATTAAAATTCACGCGGTGGAGCCGGGGCTGGTGTTTGAGGATGACGAGTTTCGCGTGTTCTGCGACCTGCTAGAGCACCGGGTGCCCGCCTACGGCTACCGCATTGAGGAGCGCGATCGCCCCGGCCATTTCGACGTTAAACGCGCTCAAGCCCTGGGCATTCCCTCGGGGCCGATCTACGGCCAGCTCAAGCAGGGGCAGCGGGTAACGCTAGATGACGGTCGCACCATCAACGGAGCTGATCTCTGCGGGCCAGATCTGGTGGGGCGAAAGCTGGTGTACTGTACCGATACGATTTACTGCGATCGCGCCGTCGCTCTAGCATCCCAGGCCGATGTGTTGATCCACGAGGCCACCTTCTCCCACCGCGATGCCGACCTGGCCTACCAGCGATTGCACTCCACCTCTACCATGGCGGCCCAGGTCGCCCTTAGCGCCCAGGCCAAGCAGCTGATCATGACCCACTTCAGCCCCCGCTATGCCCCTGGCAACGACATTCAGCTACCCGATTTACTGGCCGAGGCGCGGGCCATTTTCCCCAATACCGCTATGGCCCACGATTTTATGATCTACGACATTCCGCGCCACGACGAGAAGGTGCTGGCCGCTTCCTCGGTATAGGGCGGCGGCGGCTCTGATACGGGTTTGCCCTATACCACCCTCAATCGCTGGCGCAAGTCCGTCAGCTGCTGCTGGTTGTCTACAGCCGTGCGGGGCATGGGAACTTCGGTATTGGGCCAAGTGGGGAGATCATTACAGGGGCAAAGCTCGGTCATTGTGCCAGCCGTAGGAATAACGATCGGCATTTCACAGCGGGCGCAGGGGGTCACATCCCAGGCGGGCGATAGCATCTCGGCAATGCTCTGGCTGGTGCCCTGGAGGTAGCAGTCTTGGCCACTGGTCACCATAATGCGGTGCCAGCAGTCTTCAAAGGATGAGCTATAGCCACCGTTTTGAAAGACCGGGTCGGGCAAACAAGCACCCCGATTTTCAGCCAGCACTACGGGTTTGCCCAACTGGAACCAGTGGGCCAAAAAATTTCTAACTTCGTATTGGGATGCCATAACTGCGAGACTCCTGGTTATGTAGCCGATGAGCCTGCCGCGATCTAAACGGGCATCGCTGACCTGGTAGAGAGTGCTCTATCAGATGGGATGAAGCGCGGCCAAGATTCCTTAGCGGCGAAGCGGCAAGCTTGGGTCTATGGCATCATCCTAGCGACTGCCTGGGTACGCTACAGGTATCTACGGATATTCTTCGGAAATTAACGCTGATAAATCTGCTCGGGGGTAGGTTATTGCCCCTCTCTAGGGGAAGGAAATTCACCTTTTCACCATTGCTTGGTTCCTCCAGGGGGCCTATCCAACACGGTTTTTTACGTAGCAGTTAGAGAAATTTGGCGGAGTGGGGGAGCATCGAGCGATCGCAGGCGATTGTCCTCCCTCAAAAACTACCCAACCCAGAGAGCATGGCCCTTTGGCCCCTGCTTAACGAAAGTTTGCAGAGCCCGCTGCCAGCGCTAAAAGTGCCGCGTAACCGGATAAAGTAGCCCTATGTATGATGACGATCTCTCCACCCTAAACCCCGACCTGGAGTTTGCCGACCCCCTCGATGCCCTTGGCCCCGTAGACGAGGAACAAACTCCGCAGTTCGACCCCGAGGCGATGTTGCCCCTGCTAACGGCGACCGACCCGCAGCAGCGGATGCTGGCGGCGCGGGCCTTTTGCGAGGTAGAAGACGGGCGGGCAGTGGCCCCCCTGACGGCACTACTGACCGATCTCTGCCCCCTGGTGCGGGTCAGCGCCGCCTATGCCCTGGGCCGCAACCCCGATCGCTCGGCGGTAGAGCCGCTAATTGTCCAGCTCGCCACCGACTGGAATGGCTACGTGCGCAAGGGCCTGGTGTGGGCCTTGGGCAACGCCCACGACGCGCGATCGCTGCCCCCCCTGATCGAAGCCCTGCGCACCGATATCTCCGCCGTGCGGCTGTGGGCCGCCAGCGCCCTGGCCCAGATGGCTCAAGTCAACTACGAGTCGGTGATCGCCGCTATTCCCCCCCTGATCGAAGGGCTGCGCCGCGACCCGGTACCGGCGGTGCGCAGCAACTGCGCCTGGGCCGTGGGCCAGCTCTGCCGCGAGCTGCCCTCCAACGTGGTCTACCACACCGCGATCGACGCCCTGATCGAAAGCTTCGCCGAAGAAGATGACCTAGGCGTGCGCGAAGACGCCCGCACCGCCCTACTCAAGGTGGGCGACACGCGGGGTCTGCAAACCATCGAAGAAATCGAGCAGGATGGGTTCTTCTTTTAGGTTCTGTACAACCTTTCGTCAGCCATGAATTCCGTAGGGGCACAGCATGCTGTGCCCCTACCTCTATTTAGACGCGCGAAACAGCAGATATAGGCCGATCGCCAGCCCCAGCAGCGTCGGCAGCCAGGCCGACATAAAGGGCGATAGCACCCCCACCTCGCCCATGGCGTTGGTAATAAACGACAGCAGGTAATAGCCAAAAATAATCACAATGCTGATACCAAAGCTGGTGGCGCGGCTGGTGCGCTGGGGCAGCACCCCAATCGAGGCCCCCACCAGGCCAAACACCACGCACACAAAGGGCAGCGCGTACTTCTGCATAATCCGAATTTGCCAGCGGCGGATCATCTTTTCATCGCCGCTCTGGCGCACCAGCTCCAGCTGCTGGGTGGCCTCGGCAATGTTCATCTCGGTGTCGTTTTTGGTGCGGCCCGCCAGGTCTAGGGGCGTGCGGGGCAGCTGCAATTCCTGGGTCTCAAAGGTGATGATGTTGCGGAAGGAGCCGTCGGGGGCGACCACGTAGATGGTGCCGTTGTAGAAGGTCCAGGCGTTGCTCTCCACATCCCAGTTGGCTGACTCGGCGCTGACTACCTGGTTGAGCCCCTCCTGGGAAAAATCAAGGATAGTCAGCCCGTGCATGGTGGTGCCGTCGAAGCGGCGGGCGTAGAACTGGCGCTTCAGCTCTTGGGCGGCGGGGTCGTCGCTGGCGGGCTGAAACTCCTGGTAAAAAATGTTGCGCTCCTGAAAGGGGGGCCGCTCTGACTTCAGCGCCTGCTCTAGGGTGATGGCGGCCCGGTAGTTGGCGGCGGGGGTGATCAGCTCGTTAAACACAAAGGTGAGCCCCGTCACTAGCAGGCTGAGCACCACGGCGGGGGTAATGATGCGGCGAATGCTCACCCCCACCCCCCGTAGGGCAATCAGCTCGCTGTCGCTGGAAAAACGGCTGTAGGTCATCATGGTGGCCAACAGCGTTGACATGGGGAAGGCCAGCACGATGAACTCGGGCAGCTTGAGCAGAAAGATCTGCGCCGCTAGGGTAATCGCCAGCCCCGACTCGGTGATGCGGCGAATCAGCTCAAACAGTGCCCCAATCGATATGCCAATGGAGGAGAACGCCCCCACCCCAAATAAAAAGGGCATGGTCAACTCTTTGGCGATATAGCGATCCATCACCGTCAGCAGCGGGGTGCCGGAGCGCGGGCGCGGAAAGGTAGCGGGAGAAGAGGCTGAAGCCATAGAGGAACGGTAAGAGACCTGACTCTACATTATGGTCAATGGGGGCTAGGGATGCGTAGTTTCCATTGCCGGTTGAGGTTCTAAAACTGAGCAGTCAGAGGGGGAGGCGGCTAAATTGCGAAGTCTTTGCCCAGGTAGTGCTCGCGCACCAGGGGATTGCTGGAGAGGTCGTCGGCGTTGCCCGAGGCGAGAATTTGCCCGTCGCTCATAATGTAGGCGCGATCGATAATCCGCAGGGTTTCGCGCACGTTGTGATCGGTAATGAGGATGCCCATGTCGCGATCGCGCAGCTTAGCCACAATCTCTTGAATTTCGGTCACGGCGATGGGGTCAACTCCAGCGAAGGGCTCATCCAAAAATAAAAAGCTGGGGCCTTCGGGGCCAGAGGCCAGGGAGCGAGCCAGCTCTGTGCGCCGCCGTTCTCCGCCCGACACCTGAATTCCGAGGGTGTTGGCGACCTTCTCCAGACGAAATTCTTTGAGCAGATTTTGAAGGCGATCGCCGTACTCCTCCGGAGGCACCCGGGTCTGCTGCATCACCAGCAAAATGTTGTCGGCCACCGACAGATTGCGAAAAATGCTCGGCTCCTGGGCCAGGTAGCCAATGCCCAGCCGAGCCCGCTGGTGCATGGGCAGATCGGTGATGTCGATCTGGTCGAGGCAAACTTTGCCGCCGTCGGGCCGCTCTAGGCCGGTCGCCATATAAAAGGTCGTGGTCTTGCCCGCGCCGTTGGGGCCAAGCAGGCCAACAATTTCGCCCTGGGCCACTGACAGGCTGACCCGGTTGACTACCTGGCGCTTGCCGTAGGTCTTTTGAACGTTGTCAAGTACGATTTTCAAGGGCGCGCCTGGGCCAAGGTAGTGCTACTGAGCTTAGCAAATTGTATCAAAGCTGCTGCCCAGTCTAGAGGCCCAGTCTAGACGCCCAGTCTAAAGGTTGGCTCTGCCCAGCCAGGTCACTTAGGTGGACTTAACCGAGACCGGTTGCCCCGGCGTTAGGAGAGTGGCCCAGGCTCCACGGCGGGGTCTGTTGAGGTGCTGAAAACCGCTGCTAGCGACAAATAGCCGGGCTAGACTAGAGGCCTCATGGTCAGCATTGTGCTGCTGGGCTACTTTTGTAAGCCCCGCCTTCCCCATGGCCTCCAGGGAGGGTGCCGCCATAGTCAGGGCCGAACGCATGGCCTCAAGCAGCGACTCTACCGAACCAGGCACTACCAGCCAGCCGTTGACGCCCGTCTCCACCAGCTCAGGAATACCGGCAATGGTGGTGGTGATTACCGGCCTGCCCAGAGCTAGCGCCTCCATGATCACCACCGGCAGCCCTTCGGCAAAGCTGGGCAGCACCAGCACCTGAGACCGCAGCAGCTCAGCCTTAACTGCGTCGTTGGAGGCCCAGCCGGTAATCGAAACGCAGGCCTGTAGATCGTAGTCGATCACGAGCTGCTCGATTTGCGATCGCATCTCGCCATCCCCCACCAGCGCCACCGTCAGCCGGTGGCCCTCCGCCACTAGCTGTCTCACGGCCTCCAGCAGCAGCAAGTGGCCCTTTTGCCCGCTGAGTCGGCCCACGCAGACAAAGTGGGGCTGCTCCGGAATCGGCACAAACGCCCGAGACAAATACGCCTGGTCTAGCCCGCAGCGCACCACGTGAATTTTTGGCCAGTCCTCTAGGGCCGACCAGCGATATAGCTGACTCTTGCCAAAGGAGCTGATCGCCACCACAAACTCGGCGCGCTTAATTTTTTCCACTAACGAGATGGCGCGCACCTTATCAAATTCCTCTGGCCCATGGGTGGTAAAGCTGTAGGGTGGCCCCCCCACTGCTCGGCACAACATCGCCACTGTCGTCGAGTTGGTGCCAAAGTGAGCATGCACATGGCCGACATTGGCCGCCTCAAACCAGCTCACCAGTACGCAGGCTTCGGCCAAATAGGCCAAATGATAAAACACTCCGGACTCTTCTTTTAAACCTAGCCTCAAAGCTAAGCTAAGGGCCATCAAAAAGGCCACCGGGCGCTGCACTATGACGCGCCCCACCCCCGCCAGAAGACTGGGCCAGCGCTGATCTAAGACGACCTGAGTTTTGGCTAACTCTTCAATGTCATCGGCATCTACCAGCTCATCGGCGCAGGAGCGAATTGAGAACCGAGCTACCGTTATGCCATGGGCCTCTAGGGCAGCAATTTCACGGCGGATAAAACTGTGGCTAACCTTAGGGTACTGATTAACTAGGTAGGCTATTGTCTTAGGCACCTGGTCAGTAGCATTAAGTTGAGCGATCGACATCTCTATCTATTCCCAACTGATAGGTTTTGATATTGACAGGCAAAAAACTGGACGAAAAGACTGTTGGTAAGTTCCATCTTCTGAATATCTGAATAAAAGCTAAGAGCAAAACGGGCTAGATTTCTGCCGATATAAGCACTAGAAATTTCGCTTATAACCAGCTCTAAAAATACCAGATTCGGTAGGGAATAATGCCAAACTCTAGCTGTAGCAGCAGGCGAGAGTTGTCGACGGGCACAGTGCCTTTGTGGAGGCAGTAGGGGTCTCCCACAAAACCCAGGCCAGCGGCACCCGTGACCACCTGAACGCGATCGCGACCGTAGGTTTGAACCAGGTCTTCATCGGCGATCGCCGCACAGCCCTGACCGATGCGCTGGTGGCCAAATTTGCGCGTGCGGTGGGTGCCCTTCATATAGACGTGGGGCCCTTCACCCTCGCCTACATCGGTGAGGTAAAAGAAAAATTTGATCGTTTTAAAGTCGTTGATATCGCAGTGGTAGACCCGCGCCGTTTTAACTTTATCGGCCAGCGTGTTGGGAGCCGGAAACCCCCAGGCCAGTTCTCCCCGTAGGTAAACCGCCGGGTGATTGAGGTACTGACTCGCCACCGCTAATAGGTAAGGATCATGCTTAATGCTTTGATAGGCATCGCACGACTCATGGTTATCTAGATAACCAGCTACCAGCAGCGGCGTCCCCAGTTCCTGGGCCATCTGGTCTTTGTTGTTGATATAAAACGGTAGGGAGGGGTTGCGGTTGGCATAGCAGGGCGTAGTCTCGGCAAAAGTGAGCAACTCTTTCAAAATGCTGGGTTGCAGCGAAAACCCAACGTAATAGCCGTTAGCCTGAATGAGCTTTGCCACCTGCCCTGGACTCTCTAAAGGACAGGCTCCCTCCACCTCGTGAATCACCGTTGCATCAAACACCGCTGGGGGTAGGTAATCGCCCCGCTGGGCGACCCACTCGCGGATCGCAATGAAGCGAGCCAGCCAGCTCATCATCAAAAACCTGGGATCGCCCCAGAGGAGACGCAGAATGGACTGTATTTTTTTAGTCGATCGCTGCAATAGCCTGACGGCAGGAGTCTCCACCGTTAGAAATGGAACGCGAGGAAAATGGGTAAGCATGTTGATCTTAATAAAGAAGTACTATTCGCAACGCTTCACAGGCCTGGAGACTGCCTCCAATTGCAAAGAATTCCATTAGGCATCAGCGATGCCTGAAAATCCTTCGGACCCAGAATTGCATTAATTCAAAGGAAGCCGAGACGCCAGCAGCTAACCAACACTAAAAACAGCTTTAGTATCGGCTCAGCAGCTCGACATCAGAGGCTTATTAAAAACATAATTATTCTTTCACGCATGGATGACCTTATCGGGCTTAATTCTGGAGGGAATGACCCAGTCTAGTTAACAATGCAGCAGTATTTGATAATCTACGGAACACCTAATCTCTAGCGATCTTTAAACCTCACTACCGGCCTGCTGCTGCGTGCGCTTGTCAGATAGTTTAGCTAGTCTTGGGTCTGTAACTTGCGATCGCAAGAAAAGACTTCTCAAAATGTCCTCTATTCGTAAGAACTTGATAAAGTGCATCTCCACAAACTTAAGCTTCACAATAGTTGGCAGCCCATCGGCAAATTCGATCCTAGACAGCCTATCGAGCGTAACATTGCAATTATTTGCGTCAAGTGGGCCAGACCCCTCACCGATCTAAATGCCCCTAAGTTTGCGGTGATTTATACCCTGCAAGATTTAACCGATACTGAGAAGCTGGTGCCGCACAAATTAATTAGGGCGCTGCTGGTTCAGTCGGTTCGACCGGGCTGACATCTAGCACCACTGGGGGGCGGGGGGTGGGCGCGCGATCGCCCGCCGCACCGCTTGGCCCTGGGGCTGACTGCGACGCAGGCAGGTTGTAAACTGCCTCCACCTGGTCGTTGGGGCGAGGGGTAGCCACAAAACGGTCTTCTTCAATTAGGTAAGTCACCACTTCGGCCCGCAGCGTGTTGCCCTCCTGGGTGACAACGACGTTGCCGCTGAGCACAATGCGATCTTCATTGCTGAAATAATCGGCCTGGGCCGACGTGGCCTGAATGCCGCGGCTCGGGTAATCAATCTGCACATTGCCCCGAGCGGTGATGATGCCCGTGGCGGCATTGGCCTCCTGAATGTCCGATCGCAGGGTAATGGTGCCCCCATCCTGAGCCTGGGCCGGTGCCCCGCCGAGGGGCGCCAAGGTTCCCCCGTCTAGGGCCACCGAAGCCCCCGCCACCGCTGCTACCATCCAAACCCAGCGAGACCCACGCACCATAGCCCAATACCCAGTTCTGTTGCGGTTTAATGCTTCCATAAGCCCCCCAATCTTACTCCATCCCCCCGGCTCCCATGCCTCTCCCCTAGCCCACTCCCTCATGCTGTCCACCCAACCCCTCACCTTCCTCACCGCCTCACCCCCCGCGCTATCCTCAAAACACTCCTACCCCGCCCCCACTATGCTCACCGCCCCACCGCCTACCCGTCCCCTTCAGTTCGCCAGCGACAACTACTCCGGCATGTGCCCCGAAGCCCTGGACTATCTGCTGCGGGCCAACCAGGGAGATGTACCCGCCTACGGCGACGACGAATGGACCCAAAAGGCGGCAGACAAGTTTCGGGAAATCTTTGAGACCGACTGCGAGGTCTTTTTTGTCTTCAACGGCACGGCGGCCAACTCCCTCACCCTGGCAGCGCTGTGCCAGTCATACCACAGCGTCATTTGCCACGAGCTGGCCCATGTCGAAACCGACGAGTGCGGCGCGCCCGAGTTTGCCAGCAACGGCTCTAAGCTGCTGCTGGCCAAGGGCGACAACGGCAAGCTCGACCCTGCCGATGTAGAACGCCTGATTTCTAAGCGCACCGACATCCACTACCCCAAACCCAAGGTAATTAGCCTCACCCAGGCGACCGAGGTGGGCACCCTCTACAGCACCGACGAGCTAGCGGCCCTCAGCGACCTAGCGCGCCACCATGGGCTGAAGCTGCACATGGATGGGGCGCGCTTTGCCAACGCCCTGGTGGCCTCCGGCAAAACCCCGGCAGAGCTAACCTGGCAGGCCGGCATTGATGTGCTGTGCTGCTGCGGCACCAAAAACGGCATGGGCATTGGGGAAGCGATTCTCTTCTTTGACCGCGCCCTGGCCGAAGACTTTGCCTACCGCTGCAAGCAGGCGGGGCAGCTGTGCTCAAAGATGCGCTTTATTTCGGCCCCCTGGCTAGGGCTGCTAGAGACCGGTGCCTGGCTGCGCAACGCCGACCACGCCAACCGCATGGCCGCCTATCTAGAACAGCAGCTGCGACAAATTCCCCAGCTGAAAATTCTGTTTCCCCGCCAGGCCAACGGGGTGTTTGTGCAAATGCCCCAGGCGTTGACCGAGAATTTGTACCGCCGAGGGTGGAAGTTTTACACCTTTATTGGCAGTGAAGGGGCTCGGCTAATGTGTGCCTGGAACACGACCACCGCCGCGATCGATGCGCTGGTAGAGGATATCAAATACGCCTTGGCCCAGTAGAGCTGTGAGGGCTAGACAGGCAGGGATGCTTTCAGGCATGCATCAAGCGCCATAATGCGCCAGCGGAATTTTCTAGTTTGCTGAAAACCGACAATGTCACAGAACCTTTAAAACAATCGCTGACCCATTGGGGGCATTCTTAAGGAAACGCTGGTCAGTTTTCCACTGGTCAGCGATCCTGATGAATTGTCACTATGATACCAAAGCCATTTTCTGCCTCGACGGGGGGCTTTAGGCGACGTCGATTTATGCAACTTGCGGTGGCGTCGGGGATGTTGACGAGCTTGACCACCAGCTGCCGTCGATTGGCCCGTTCCCCTACCCGGGAGGCTGCGATCGATTTCGGCCAGAAGTTTGACTGGCGACGGTTTGCGGGGGATGAGATTGGACTACTGCTGGATGACCATCCCTGGACCAGCGGCATTCAGCCTTACTTGCCAGAATTTGAGGCCTTGACTGGCATCACCTTGAAGCCTCGCATGGTGGCGGAACCGGCGTACTTTGCCGAGATGGAAGCCATCCTGCGGGCTGACCCTGTGCAGGCGGATGCCTTTTTCTTGCCGATGGATTCTACGGCCTACCGTCTGTGGGGAGATGATCTGCTGCTACCGCTAACGCCGTTGCTGAACAACCCGACGCTAACGACGGCTAGCTACAACCTGTTTGATTTCCCCGAAGGATTTCGGCTGGCGGCTATGTATCCGCCCAACCGCAGCAGTCAGCAGCTATTTGGCATTCCCGCTACCTTTGAAGCGTATATTTTGTTCTATAACAAGCGCCTGGTGAATCAATTTTTGGCGGGTCGGGTGCCCCAAACCATGGCCGAGTTGGTGCAGGCTGCTACCCAGATTAACGAGAGCGGCCAGGCGTTGGGAGCAGTGATGCGCGGGGTTAAATCTGACGCCATTATCGATACGGTATCGGGGATTATGCTCAACGGTTGGGGGGCTGAGCCAACCCCGCTGCCCTTTAACCTGTGGTTCGACGGCGACTGGCAAAAGCCCTGCATGAATGCTCCTCGGGTTGTCGAGGGGCTGACCACATATGCCCGGCTGATGCAGGCGGGGCCAGCCAATATCAAACAGATGGACTGGCCAGAGGCCACCCAGCTATTTCAGGCGGGGAAAGCGGCGTTTTACATTGATGCCAGTCTGTTTGGGCCTGACTTTGAGCAGGGGGACACCTCTGCGATCGCCGGTCAGGTGGGCTATACCGTGCTGCCTCGGGTTCACCAACAGAGCCTGACGGGCCACTGGCTGTGGGGGCTTGGCATTCCCCGGCGGTCTAGCCAGCCCCAGGCCGCCTGGCTGTTTATTCAATGGGCCACCAGCCAGGCGGTAGAGGCTAAAATTGCCGTTGCCACGGGTGGGGCTCCCCGGTTTTCGAGCTGGTTGACGCCGTCGGTTTACACCGAGGCGATTAACTTCGACTATGCCCTGGCGGTGCAAACCGCGATGCAAACCTCGCGCCCGACTGCGGTGCTGCACCCCAAATGGAACCAGGTAGCCCTGGCGATCGCGGCAACCATTCACCAAATCTATGACGGGGCACAGCCTGCCCTGGCCGCCGACCAGCTCCAGACCACCGTGAAGCAGCTGATGGCGGGCGAGGGGTCGCCATGATCAACCGTTTGCGGTGGTTTAAAACCATTCGGGCCCAGCTGATGTTGGGGTTTGGCACCATTTTGCTGCTGCACGGCATCAGCGCGGCCATTGGCTACGGCAGTTTGCAACGGCTGCGGCACCGCAGCCAGACCACCCTCGACAACGCCGCCCAGCTGCGGGAGCTGAGCTTAGAGCTAAAAACCAATTTTTTGCTGGCGCGGCAGGCTGAGGAGGCCTATTTTGATACCTGGCAAGAGGGAAATATTGGCCTTGATGCCCAGGGGCATGTAGAAACAAACCGGGCCTATTTGGCCCAGGCCCGCCAGCATTTAGCCGATCTGAGGGCATTAGAAGCTCAAAATCCTGAGCTGGCTGAAGAATTTGCCCGGCTGGACTCGCTGTTTAACAACTACGAATCGGCCTTTGAAACCACCACTCGCCGCAATGCGGAGGATAGCCTGAACCACGAGGTTCACCAGCAGCTGGAGGATTTGCTCGCCGCCTTACCCGACAGCCAGCGCTCAGAGACTACGACCCTACGGATGCTGGTGTGGCAGACGATGGCTCAGCAGCAGACCTACCTCAACACTCAAGACTCCGCCTATCTCGACGATCTGCAATCGGGTCTAGACCAGCTGTCTGCCACCCTGAAGCAGCTGCCAGCTGGGGCATTAGACCCTGAGGCCCAGGCGCTGATGCAAACCTACCGCATCTCCCTCAGTGCCCTGCTGTTTCTCGATCAGCAGGTGCAGGTCAACCGCATCATTGCGGCCAATATCAATCGAGACATTAACAAGATTATTCAAACCGTGAGCGATCGCTCGGCCGCCCGCTCCACTGCGGCCCGACTTGAACTAGCCAACACTGCTAACCAGAGCAGCGCCGCCCTGCTGGCCACGGCCCTAACTGCCTTGGCCCTGGCGATCTGGGCCAGCGTTTTGCTGGGTCGGCGGATTATGACCCCCCTCACGCTGATGGCGATCGCCGCCGATCGCATTGCCCAGCAAGACCTGAGCCAGCCCCTGGCGATCGCAGGAGACAACGAATTTACGGCGGTGGCCCAGGCCTTTAACCATATGGTGAGCCAGCTGCGGCAAACCTTAGAAACCTTAGAGCAGCGGGTCGAACAGCGTACCGAGGCCCTGGCCACTGCCAATCAAGCGCTGCAAGATCAGACCCACTCCTTAGAAGTTGCCCTTGAAAAACTGCGCCACAGCGAGGCTAACTATCGCCTGCTGGTAAGCCATCTCCACGCGGGGGTAATCGTCTACGCTCCCGATACCAGTATTGTGATGTGTAACCAGATGGCGGCTCAGCTCTTGGGGCTACCGATGGAGGCCATGGAGGGCCAGCGAATCGTCCACCACCCCTGCCCCATTGTGGATGAAACTGGAGTGGCGTTAACGGCCGAGCACCATCCAGCGGCTCAGGTGATTGCGAGCCAAAGTCCGCTACAAAACTATGTGCTGGGCGTTTGTCACCCCCAAAACCAAGACTGCACCTGGGTCTTAGTCAACGCATTTCCCACCTTTGACGATGCCCAGGGGCTGACCCAGGTGGTGGTGACCTTTATCGATATTAGCGATCGCAAATTAGCCGAAGAAGAACTGCGCCACCAGGCCCTGCACGATGCCCTCACCGGCCTGCCCAACCGCACCCTGTTCACCGAGCGCCTCGATCAGGCGGTGCAGCGGGTCAAGCGCTACCCAGACCAGCTGTTTGCCGTTTTATTTATCGACCTAGACCGCTTCAAGGTGATCAACGACAGTTTGGGGCATCTGGTGGGCGATCAGCTGCTGGTGCAAATTGCCCACATTCTGCAACGCCACGTCAGGGCTAGCGATACCGTGGCCCGCCTGGGGGGCGATGAGTTTGTCATTCTGCTAGAGCAAATTTCTGGCCTGCACGAGGCTATCCAGGTGGTGGAGCGCATTCAGGGAGACATCAAAGCGCCGTTTACGCTGATGGGCCACACGGTCTTTACCTCCGCTAGCCTGGGCATTGCCCTATCTAGCCCCACCTACAACCGGGGCGAAGACCTGCTGCGAGATGCCGACAACGCCATGTATCGGGCCAAGGCTAGGGGGCAGGCGGCTGGCTACGAAGTTTTTAACCCGGCCATGCACGCCAGCGCGATCGAGCTGTTTGAGCTAGAAACCCATCTGCGCCAGGCCCTAGAGCGCCAAGACTTCATTCTCTACTATCAACCGATCGCCAGCCTGGCCACTCGGCAGCTGCTGGGGTTTGAGGCCCTGGTGCGGTGGGTGCATCCCCAGCGCGGGCTGATTGCCCCCGGCGAATTTATTCCCCTTGCCGAGGAGATGGGGCTGATTATTCCCCTCAGCGATTGGATTTTTGAGACCGCCTGCCGCCAGATGGCCGATTGGTGTCATCGGTTTCCGGTGGCCAAGGGGCTGACGATGAATGTGAATGTGGCGGCGGCGCATTTTGAACAGCCTGACTTTCTTGAGCAGATCAAGGCCATTCTGGAACGGACATCGCTGCCAGCGATTAATTTAGGTCTAGAGGTGACGGAAAGGCTGCTGTTGCTGAATGTAAAGGGCGTGCTATCGACGCTGTCGCACCTTCAGGCCCAGGGCATTGACATCAAAATTGATGACTTTGGCACCGGCTATTCATCCCTCAGCTATCTCAAGCAATTTCCGATCAATACCCTGAAGATTGACCAATCGTTTGTCGAAAATATTGACGTTGACCACGATGATGTCAGCATTGTCAAAGCCATCATTCAGATTGCCAAATCGTTGGGCATGACGGTGATCGCCGAAGGGGTCGAAACCGAATTTCAGATCGGTCTACTAGAGCAGTTGGGCTGTGACGCGTTTCAGGGCTACTGGATTGCGCCGCCGCTGCCCCCTGACCAGGTCGAAACATTCATCCAGCAGCATAGCCATAGACCGGTCTAAACGGTTGCCATTGTCGACGAGGGGATTGTAGCCTGCGAGCGACCGGAGTATGGTAGATGGCAAGATAACATCTCTCTTTAGATATATTTTGCTGATGCCCCCTTGTAATGAAAATACTGCTGCTAGAGGATGATCCGTCCACCAGTGACTTTCTGGCTGATACTCTGGCGACCCATCGCTACGCCGTCGATGCGATCGCCGACGGTGCTACCGGCCTCGATCTAGCCAGCTGCTGGCCCTACGATCTGCTGATTGTCGACTGGATGCTGCCCACCCTAGACGGGCTCGAAGTGTGTCGTCGCCTGCGGGCCCAGGGCAGCCGCACCCCCATTCTGATGCTGACGAGCAGGGCGGCCAGCGCCGACATTGTCGCCGGGCTAGACGCTGGGGCCGATGACTACCTGGCTAAATCCTGCGATGCGGCGCAGCTGCTGGCGCGGGTGCGGGCACTGCTGCGCCGCAGCAGCGCTGCCGCGCCGATCCTGAGCTGGGGTGAGCTGCGCCTCGACCCGGCCCTGACCCAGGTGACCTACCGCCACCAGCCCATTGCCTGTAGACCCAAAGAATACGAATTACTAGAGCTATTTTTGCGCCACCCCCAGCGGATGCTGACCCGCAGCGCCATTATCGATCATCTGTGGCCCATGGCCGACACCCCGGTCGAAGGCTCGGTCACAAACTTGATCAAAGACCTGCGCCAGCGGCTGAAGGCGGCGGGTCTGGTGGCCAGCCCCATTGAGACAGTCTACGGGCTGGGCTATCGGCTCAAGACCGTTCCCCAAGACGAGCCTGAGGCTTCCCCGGCCCACGAGGCTCGCCCGCCCACGCCCCGCCTGGACAAGGTGATGCAGCAGGCCACCCAGCGGTTTCGAGCTACCCTTGAGCAGCGGCTGGAGGTCTTAGACAGGGCCATGGAGGCGCTTGAATCTGGCAGCTTCAGCCTTGAACAGCGGCAGTTGGCCATCACCGAAGCCCACCGCCTGGCCGGAGGGCTGGGGCTGTTTGGCTATACTCAGGCATCGGCGGTGGCGGAGACGATTGAGCTGCTGCTGCGCTCTGCGCCCCACCACCAGCTGCGGCCCCAGCTGACTAACCGACTGGAGCTGCTGAAGCGATCGCTGCTGCTTGCGGCTGGGGACGAGACGGTATCGCCTAGCTATGAAAGCCCCGGAGCAATGCCCTAGACCCCTAGACCATGTATGCGATCCTAGCGGTCTGCTCACCCTATGCGCCTGCCCCGACTGAGTCCCCTGCCTCCCCCTCTACCGCTGCACTGGGTGCTAACGGTGCCGCTGGGGTGTTTACGCTGGTGGCAATGGTGGTGGTGGGCTACTTGTCGGCTGGGCAGTGGCCCGATCGGGTGGGCCAATTTTTGCTGCTGTCGCTGCTCACCCTGGCCGGGGCGATCGCCCTTGGGGCCTTGCTTACCCAGGGACTACTGGCCCGCCTGCGGCTGTTTGCCCGGGTCAGCGGCGAGCTGGCGGCGGGCAATTTGGCCCAGCGGTTACCCACCAACAGCCGCATTAGCGAATTTAACCACCTGGCGCGCTCCTTCAACCAGATGGCCGACCAGCTGCAGCAGTCGTTTCAGCGCATGCAGACCACCCTGACCGAGTCAGAGACTAAGTTCACCACCATTTTTCGCACCAGCCCTGACCCCATGGCCATTGCCACTCGGGCCGAGGGCCGTCTGCTCGATGTCAACCACAGTCTGCTGGAGTTTTTTGGCTACGCCCGAGACGAAATGGTGGGGCGCACGGCCATCGAGCTCAACCTGTGGGCCGACCTGAGCCAGCGCCATCGCTACCGAGCCCTACTGGAGCAGCAGGGCCGGGTGCGCAACCTAGAAATTCAAATCAGTACGAAGGCGGGCGAGGTTAAAACCGTGCTGCTCTCTGCCGAGGCCCAGGCCTTGGATGGCCAGGACTGCCTGATTGTCACCCATCGGGACATCACCGATCGCCATCGGGCCGAAGCCGCCCTGCGCGAAAGTCAGCAGCAGCTGGCTCTGGCCCAGCGGGTAGCCCAGGTGGGCTACTGGGAATTTGACGTCGCCAGCCGGGGGATCGCCTGGTCGGAGATGACCTTTCGCAACTGGGGGCTGGAGCCAGCCTCGGCCGCCCCTACCTACGACGAGCTGCTGCAAAAGCTGCCAACCGAGGATCGCGATCGCCTCACCCAGCGCCTAGAAATCGCCATTGCCGAGGGCCTTGCCTATCAGGTAGACCTGCGCCCGATCCATCCCGATGGCTCAGTTCACTACCTCGACGCCCGAGGGGAGCCGGTCTTCGACGACCAGGGGCGGGTGGTCAAGCTGGTGGGCGTCTCGATGGATATCACCGATCGCAAACAGGTAGAGTTGGCCCTGCAGGAGAGCGAAACCCGCTTTCGGCAGCTGGCCGAGGCGGTACAGGAGGGCTTTTTTGTCTACGATACCGAGACGGCCCACTATGCCTACGTCAATTCGGCCTACTGGGAAATTCGAGGCATAGACCCCGTTGCTGCCCCCGGCCCCGACAGCGAAGCCCAATGGATCGCCTGCATTCACCCCGACGATCGCGATCGCATCATCGCCGCCCTAGAACGAGAACGGCGGGGCGAAAACTTTGATCAGGAGTATCGCTACATCACCCCCGGGGGCGACCTGCGCTGGCTGCGGTCAAAGGCATTTCCGCTGTTTAACGAGGCGGGCCAGGTAGTGCGGGTGGTCGGCACCGTAGAAAATATCACCGAGAGCAAGCGCACCGAAGCAGCGCTGCGCCATAGCGAAGCCCGCTTTCGCAGCGCCTTTGACGACGCCCCCTACGGCATTTCGCTGGTGTCAACCTCCGGGCAGTTTGTGCTGGCCAACGCCTACTACTGCACCCTGCTGGGCTACACCGAGGCCGAGCTGCTGGCGCTGACCTTCAAAGACATCACCCATCCCGACGACTGGGTCGAGGATTGGGCCGGGTTTCAGCGCATGATGAGCGGCGCAGCCCGCACCTACCAGATGGAAAAGCGCTATCTCACCAAGCAGGGAGAGTCGATTCCAGTGGTAGTCAATGCCGCCGTCATTCACGACTCGGCAGGCATCCCCCTCTATTCAGTGGGCCACGTGCAGGATATTCGCGATCGCCTGGCCATCGACCGCATGAAAGATGAGTTCATCTCCGTGGTCAGCCACGAGTTGCGCACCCCGATTACCGCCATTCAGGGGGCGCTGGCGCTGCTTGGGGCTGGGGTCTACGCCAATCGCCCCGAGAAGGCCCGCCGCATGCTCGACATTGCCATTACCAACAGCGATCGCCTGGTGCGCCTAGTCGATGACATTCTCAGCTTTGAGCGCCTCGAATCGGGCAAAGTGCAGCTCGAAAAAGAGGTCTGTCAGGTGGCCACCCTGATGTACCAGGCCATCGACAGCGTTCAGCCCCTGGCCGATCGCTCCGGCATTACCCTTGTCCTTGTGCCGCTAAATCTGACGCTTTGGGCCGCCCCCGACGGCCTCATTCAGGTGCTGACTAACCTGCTCAGCAACGCCATCAAGTTTTCGCGCCCGGGGGGGACGGTGTGGGTTAAGGCCAGCACCGAGGCTGTTGATGCCGCGGCATCAACAGCCTCGGTGCTGTTTACAGTGCAAGACCACGGCCGCGGCATTCCCGCCGAAAAACTGGAGGTGATTTTCGATCAGTTTCAGCAGGTGGATGTCTCGGACTCGCGGCAGCGCGGCGGCACAGGGCTGGGCTTGGCAATCTGCAAGCGGATTGTGCAGCAGCACCAGGGCCGGATTTGGGCCGAGAGCCAGCTGGGTCAAGGCAGCACTTTTTTTGTGCAGATGCCCCTCCTTCCGGAGCCCAGCCATGACTAAGCGGGTGCTGGTGATTGACGATGAAGAGGATATCCGCGCCATTGTGCAGGCGGCGCTGGAGGAGCTGGCGGGTTGGCAAACCTTTGGGGCAACCTCTGGAACCGAAGGGTTGCAGCTAGTCCAGGGAAAGGCAATTGATGTTATTTTGCTGGATATTTCTCTGCCCGATATGGATGGCTTTGAGATCTATGAAAAGCTGCAAAACCATCCCGCCACCCAGGCAATTCCTGTGATTGTGCTCACCTCTAAGGTGCTGGCGCGCGATCGCGCCCGCTTTGCCGCCCTCCAGGTGACGGGCCTCATTACCAAACCCTTTAATCCCCTCACCTTGGCCCAGCAGATTGCCGCCTTGCTTAACTGGAGCCTGTAGTGTTCGCCACCAGCGGTATCGAACGGTTACAACTGGTACATTACCTTTGCCAAGGGTCTGCCCTATGTCGTCACCCGCTCAGCCTGGCTGCCCTATTACCGATCTTGTTAGCCAGCTTATTCAGGCCCGCATCATCACCCAAGCGCAGTACCAGGAGTTAACGACTCTGGTACTGGCCGATGGCACCGTCGATGAAAGCGAGCGCAAGCAGGTCAATCGCCTGTTCGATGCGATTCAGCTGGGACGGGTGAAGATTGTGGACTAACGGTAACTGTAGGTCGGCAAAATTTGCCGACCTACAGTTACCGCTACTCCGTCACCCGCCCCGTCAGCGGCGAACTGGCACTCGCTACCCCCTGCACCGGAATCCGCCCAGCGCGGTAGGCCAGGCGACCGGCCACGGTGGCTAGACCCATAGCGCGACCCATGGCGATCGGGTTGGCGGCTTTGGCGATCGCGGTGTTGATCAGCAGCGCATCGGCCCCCATTTCCATGGCTTCGGCGGCTTCGCTGGGGGTGCCAATCCCGGCATCCACCACCACCGGAATGTTGGCCGTTTCGATAATGATTTGAATGTTGGCGGCGTTGCGAATGCCTTGACCCGAGCCAATGGGCGACCCCAGGGGCATGACGGTGGCGCAGCCCGCCTCTTCTAGGCGCTTGGCCAGCAGCGGGTCGGCGTTGATGTAGGGCAGCACCGCAAAGCCTTCTTTCACAAGCTGTTCAGCGGCTTCTAGGGTGCCAATTGGGTCGGGCAGCAGGTACTTAGCGTCGGGGATGACTTCGAGCTTGACGAAGTTGTTGTCTTCCTGACCCAGCAGTTTGGCCATTTCGCGGCCCAGGCGAGCTACGCGAATGGCCTCCTCGGCGGTTTTGCAGCCCGCCGTGTTGGGCAGCATCCAAATTTTTGACCAGTCGAGGGCTTCGCCTAGTCCCTGGTGGCCAGGGGCGTTGGTCTGCACCCGCCGCACCGCCACGGTGACAATGTCGCAGCCGCTGGCGGCAATGCTCTGGCGCATCACCTCAAAATCGTCGTACTTGCCGGTGCCGGTCATCAGCCGCGACGAAAAGGTGCGTCCAGCGATGGTTAGGGGGGTGTCAGTTGGGTCGCTGGCGAAGGAAAGGTTCGTTCCCAGGGGAGCGGGGGTCGCCGGGGCAGCATCGGTAAAGGTCATAGCCTGAGGGGTAGGAGAAACAGCGGGAAGGTGGGGAGGCGTTGGCGAGGCGGTGTGGAAGCGCTGCCAGGAGAAGGCATCTAGGCGAGGCTCAGGCTTGCCCAGCACCGCCTGGGCTACCAGCTGGGCGGTAACGGGGGCGAGCAAAATACCGTTGCGATAGTGGCCGGTGGCCAGGGTGAGGTTGGCGGCGGGGCCGGGGCCGAGGATGGGCCACTCGTCGGGGGTGGCCGGGCGGTACCCCCACCAGGTTTCTTCGAGGGTGAAGTCGGCCAGCATGGGCAGCAGGGCGATCGCATTGCCCATCAGCTGATGCACCCCGCCCGCCGTGTTGTGGGGCGCAAAGCCCACCTCCTGGCTGGTGGCCCCCAGCACAATACGGCCATCTCGGCGGGGCACAATGTAGGTGTCTTCGCCAAACAGCACCCGCTGCAAGGGCTGGGGGGTGCCGTAGCCGGGGGGCACCCGCAGGCTCGCCATTTCGCCCTTTTTGGGAAACACCGGCAGGGGCAGCAGCTCGTGGGCCCAGGCCCCAGTGGCCAGCACGACATGACCGGCGCTAAAGTCCCCCGCCTCGGCGGTGCAAACCCGCTCAACGCGCCCCTGATACTGGCGTAGGGCGATCGCCCCAGTGCCCTCGTGCAGGGTCACCCCCAGGTCAATCACCGCCGATCGCAGCGCCTGCACCAGTAAACGGTTATCCACCTGGCCCTCGTCGGGGTACCAAAACGCTCCCTGCACATCAGAACTGAGGCCCGGCTGGCAATAGCTTAACGTTGCAGCATCCAACCAGCCCTCGATGGGTAGCGCTGGAGCCGTGCGGCGCGGAGCCAAAATGCCGCAGGGCCAGTAGCCCACCGACTGTCCGGTGAGCGATTCCAGTTTGCTCACCCAGCTGGGATACAGCGCCAGACTGGCGAGGGAGAGATCGAGCATTGGCCCCGGCGGCAGCCCTTCGGCGCAGGGAGCTAGCATGCCCGCAGCGGCATGGCTGGCCGCCTGCTGAAAATCGCGGCTGAGTACGGTAACGGCGGCCCCCTGCTGCCGCAGCTCTAGGGCGATTGCCAAGCCAATAACCCCGCCGCCCACCACCAGGACGTCGATTCCCTGATTTGCCATGCCGTTCAACTCAAGTGCTCAGCCTTTATTTTAGGCCACCAGTCGGCCACCGCAGGGGGCGATGCCGCGCCTCTGGTGCGAGGGAAGTGCGAGGAAAGTGTGAGAGAAGACCCTCTACCACAGAGCTGGAATCGAGTCTAAGTCGGGGTCAGGGGCCGGACGCTCGACCACACCGGGCTGCACCAGGCCCGGCTGAATGGGCGCAATGTCGCCGCCCGTAGTTGGATACGTAGTCGCCGCCCCGGTGCGCGGAATCACGTTGCCGGGGGCGGCGGTGACACCGTTGGTTCCGGCTGTGCCCGTCGCCGTACCCGTATTGGAGGGAGAGATCGTCGTACGACCGCTGCCCTGATCGATAAAGGTGCTGTCTCCCGTAGCCGCAATGCCGTTATTGGTACCCACCTCGCTCTGGCGCTGCACTAGGCGACCGGCCTGTTCGAGGGGCAGCGTGCCCAGGTCACTGACGTCCTGAGCGGTGGTATTTTGCTGGCTAGCGAGCGGCGCTTCCTGGGAGCGATCGCCGAGGATCCGGTTGAGCCCGCCCATCAGCATTAACACCAACGCCGCTAGAATGCCGCCAATCATAAAGCGATTCATAGCCTTCCTCACCCATACTTACGCTCTATCATCGCGCAGATCTTCCCCGTTGAGGCAGGCAAGGCCGTTGTTTGCCTGGTTTTGGCCTGGCACCGCTAGATCGACTGAAGAATTACGACCTCAAGCTTGAGATCGTCAAAGTCGTCGAGGGAGTTTTGATCTTCGAAGGCGACCTCATAGCGGTTGCCGTTGGCGTAGCGAGTGCGCTTGACCTTGACCCCAAAGGCATCGCGCCAGGGGCTGCCGGCGGTCAGCCGATTGTCGCCGTCAAAATAGTAGGTAAACACATCCGCCTCCGACCCAAAGCGAAACCAGCGGGTGGCATTATTGTTGGTGATTTCTTCCTTTAACTCAGACTCAGGCGGCAGCTGGTTCATGGGGCGCGGGCCAGCATTTTCTTGGTAGACCCGCATCCGCTGACGAAACAGGGCATCGCCGCCGTAGACGCGGTACCACACCTGGTGAGGGGTGGCGGTGTTGGTGGTATAAACCGAGTAGGCGCTGGCGGTGGGCATGCTAATGACCTCGTACTCTCGCACTAGGGCACCCAGGTATGGGGACGATCCAGTGCTCTGCTGGGCCGGGGCGCTCGACCCCAAAGGCCAGACTAAGAGCACCGCTACCGCGATCGCCAAAGACAAGTAATAAACTATGCTGCGCCGTTTCATGCTCTTAGCCACCCGAAGGAATTTGCCCAAAGAGTACCCCAGATGGTTTAGCCGAGAACACAAACAACCAGATCAAGACGGTCAGCGTTTTGGTTTAGCTCAACTGCGCTGCCCTCTGCGACTGTGCGATCGTGAGTCACCCAGGCGGTACTCGCCTTATGAAAAACCTCAATCGCGCTCAACCTTCAGTGTCCGCGTCCTTAGCCCACCAGCACAACCTAGCGCAACGCATGGAGGAACTGGAGAGTCGCCGCAAACAGGTCGATGACCTGTGGAACAAGCTCGAAGCCGCCGATGCCGAATTGGCAAACCAGCAGCAAGCCGCTGAAAAGGCTTCTGCAAAGGCCATCAAACACAAACAGGAGAATGAGAACCTGCTGCAGCGGCTGATGAATGCCATCAAGTCGCGCAACTCGATGCGGGGGCGGCTGGGCAACATGACAGGAGACTGAGGAGAAGCTACAGTGGCTCGATGAATTAGCCGTTGCCCGGCTAGAGCGCCAGGTCAGAATGCTGAAAACCCAGCAAGAGTTGACCCATTTTGCGGGCCAGCCCCAGCCGGTTTCAGCAGCCACGGCTAGAGCAGGGTTGGGAGAGAAGTGTGGACAGAGGCTGCTTTGACAAAAGAGTACAAAACCTTGGCAGCCTTGCAAAACGCCTTAGGTGTCAACGCCCGCCCTTGGAAACAGGCTGTTGAGCAGGTGAACGGATTGATTTAATGGAAGGCTTGCTCTATAGGAGATCTGCGAATTAACCTAGGTGCTGCTGTGAGGCTTTAGTTGCTGGAGAGAGGATAGCCGTCTGGCTATCCCACAGGATTTGCTTACGACGAGAAAAGTACCCGGTTAGCAGGGGCGATACCCTCTCGGAGGCGTATCAAACGCTTCGGATGGCATTTTGCAAAGCCTGGAAGTCAGCCCCGCAGAGGGCGGGCAGGTGGCGGGTGATTTTTTCAATATCCCAGTGCCACCACTGAAGGTCTAGCAGAGCCTCAATGGTGGCCTCGTCGAAGCGGTAGCGAATCAGCTGGGCGGGGTTGCCCCCAACGACGGCGTAGGGAGGCACCGACTTGGTAACGACCGATTGAGCAGCGATAATTGCCCCATCCCCCACCTGCACGCCGGGCAGGAGCGTCGCACCGTAGCCAATCCACACGTCGTTGCCAATAACGGTATCGCCTTTGTGGGGCCATTCGCTGGGCATGACCGACTCCCAGCCCTGGCCAAATATAGGGAAGGGGTAGTTGGTAAACCAGTCGGTACGGTGGTTGCCGCCGTTCATGATGAATTTGACGTCGGAGGCGATGGAGCAGAACTTGCCGATGATCAGCTTGTCGCCGATGAAGTCGAAGTGGTAGAGCACATTGCGCTCAAAGTTTTCAGGATTCTCGAAATCGTCGTAGTAGGTATAGTCGCCGACGACGATGTTGGGGTTGGTGACGAGGGTGTTGAGAAAGGCCGTGCGGGTGACGCCGGGGATGGGGTGGCGGGTGGTGGGGTGAGGGCCGGGCATGGGAGGGAGATGGGGAGGGTGAGGGGATGAGGAAGGTAGGGAAGATGGGGCGGTTATTTCCCACCCAGAAACAGGCCGCTTTCGGAGCAGACTCCGGCGAGGGGTTTATCCCACACGTCTTTGGGCAGGGTGGGCAGGCGGGCGTATTCAAACACAATGCCCACGGTGGGGATGCTCTGCCAGGGGGGCTGGCTGAGCAGGCGATCGTAGTAGCCGCCGCCGTAGCCGAGGCGGTGGCCGCGCACGTCGCAGGCGACGGCGGGCACAAGAATGAGATCCACCAGGGACAAGTCTACCTGGGGCGACCTGGGGTGGGGTTCAACAATGCCGTAGGAGCCCTTGCGCAGGGGCCAGCGGCTGTTGGCCGACCAGTAGTGCCAGGTGAGCTGCTTTTTATCGACGCAGCGGGGCAGACCCCAGTGGGGGTGGTGGGCCGTCAGGGGGCTGAGGTCGGGCTCTTGGCGAAAGCTGGTGTAGGCCAAGATAATGCGGCATTGGCGAAAGTAGCTCCAGTTGAGCAGGTGGGCGCAGATGCGATCGCTCTTTTGCTTCCACAGCTGGGGGGGAATGCTCTGGCGGGCGCTGATCAGGCGGCGGCGCAGATCGGATTTAGCCTGATGGTTGAGGTCTGAGGGAGAGGGTTGAATCACAGGACGCGTGCACAGTCTGATGGAAAAAGAACCAACGGCGGCGCTAGAAATAAATCAGCAGATTTAAACCTGGAATGGTGCGCGAGAGCGTCCACAGTAGCAGTGCCGTGTAGAGCAGACCCAACCCCCATTGATACCACACCAAAGCCGTAATCAACCCCGGTACGTGCTGATCTCGTAATCGGATGTCATTAAAGCCAAATTTCAGCCAGTTGTTGAGGCTAAAGTCGAGGTAGTTTAGCCAGTTCCAGCGGCGATCGAGCAGCAGGTAGGTGTAGCGATCGCGAAAAAACGGAAACTTGGGTATCACCGGCAGGCGGGCGATCAAGAGCCTGAGCTGGCGCAGGCTACCATCCTCGACAAAGTAGCTCTCCTCCATCAGGTCGTGGTAGCGCCCGCGCTTGATCACCAGGCCGATCAGCAGGGCGGGCACCGGCACCAGCAGCACAAACAAAAAGCCTAGGGTGAGCAGCGGGTAGTCGGCGGAGCGCAGCAGGGCGTTTAACCCCAGGCCTAGCAGCAGGCTACCGCCGCCTCCCAGCCACAGTCCTTCCTCCAGGGGCGGCAAAATTGGGGGAGCCCGGCGGCGGCGGTAGCGATCGACGACCCAAAACATCAGCGCAAAGGTGGGGATGGCCACCAGCCCCAGGCCAAAGGTGAGGCCAAAGCTGGTGCCGTAGCGGCTTAGCACCACCAGGCCCCCCAGCCCCAGCCAGCGCAGGGCCAGGGTAAAACGCTGGGTAAGGGGGAATGTGTCGCGGGCAAAGATGCGATCGCGCACCTTCAGATAGGCCGCTAGGTCAACCCCCGGCACGCTCAGCACCCCCTCGGTGCCAATAAAGGTCTGGGTTTGGCGCTGGTTGACCACCGCCGCCGCCTGGGCCTCGGTAAACCCCAACCGCACTAGGGCCGGTGCCGAGGCGGTGTTGATGTTGGTGCCCAGCAGCCGCTGCTGCCAGCTTTTCAGCCGCAGCCGCTCGGCGGTGTAGGCAATCGAGTTACCGTCGCTAATCTGCTCCTGATTGCGAAAGTTGCGCTCGAGGTTGCGCAGCAGGGTCTCGTTGCCCGCCAGCTGCGGCACCGAAAACACCCGGCCAATTTTGCCGGGGGTGCCCAAAATTTGGGTTTGCTCCAGGCTAAACTCCAGGCCCGCCACGTTCAGGTAGGCCCCTGGCAGAAACAGCGCATCCCCCAGATCGACCTCGCTGCCGACCATGGCGTTGCGCAGGTTGACCGGCTCGCCAAGGCGGGTCTGGCGCAGCACCAGCGGCGCGTCAAAGCGGGCCTCGGTAAAAAACAGCGCCTTGGCAAAGTAGCTGCGCACAAAGAAGGCGCTGTCTTGCCATACCGTGCGGGCAAAGTCGGCCACCCCCCGCCACTGCACTCGGCTAAAGTTGAGGTCGCCCGCCAGCACCGCCCGACTAAAGTTGGCATCGGCCTTAAACTCGGCCCCCTGAAAGGTAGCCCCACGGCGAAACTGGCTCTGGTCAAATCGGGCGGGCTCAAAAAACAGACTGCCCTTGGCCTGCACCCCCTGGCGAAAATCGGCCCCCGAAACATTCACCGCTTGGTTGAAGCGCGCCCCGCCCACCGTGAGCCCCTGGTCAAACACCGCCCCGCTGGCCAGCACCCGCCCCAAAAAGAAGGTATCGCCCCCCAGCACCTGGCCGGTGAAGCGAGTCTGCACCGCCACCAGCGGCGCTTTAAACAGATAGATCTGCTGGCTGCTGCCCTGCCCTTGAATCAGCAGCGACTGGGAGAGCCGACTGAGCTGGAGCAGGCGCTGGCGATCGCGCTTGAGCTGAGCCCGCCCGGCATCGCTGAGCAGGGGTGAAAGATTGTCGCCGTAGAGGGGTTCGCGCTGGCCGAGGCGCTGCAAGTCGAGATCGCCCTGCACCACGGCATAGCTGATGTCTAGGGCCGGGGCCGTGGCTGGTTTTTGTAGCCCGCTGCTCAGCAGTCGGTAAAAACTATCGGTCAGGGGGCTGTCGGCCCGCAGGTCAATGGTGTAGTAGCGCAGATCAACGGCGGGCCTGCCCTCCCGCTGTACCGGGGCAGCTAACCGCTGGCGCAGCAGATCTAGCGTCAGGGGGGGATGGCTGTCCGCCGCTAGGGCCGGGAGCGGCTGGGCGATCGCCACCCCCACCGTCAATATCACCATCCCCAACCAGGCTATCCACCATCGCCAAGGGCAAGGCACCGAGACCTACAGCGCCGCCTGTTGGCCAACGTACATGGCCCGCAGCACCATACCCGGGTCAACCCAGTTGTCTTGGTATTTGAGACCCCAGTGCAGGTGGGGCCCGGTGGTGCGGCCCGTCATCCCCACCCGACCAATGCGTGCCCCCGCCGGAATCGCCTGGCCCGCCCGCAGCTGAATGCCGCCATCGCGATCGACCATGACTTTGTTCTGGCCGCTGCCCTCCACATGGCCCTGCATGTGGCAGTAAATGTGGGTCCATTCCCCCGATTTAATCGCCATAGATGTACCGCAGGCACCATCGCCTTCGACCCACAGCACTTCGCCCGCCCACCAGTTGCGAATGTAGCTGCCATTGGGGGCGGCCAGGTCGAGGCCGTAATGAAAACGAGAGCTACCGCTGTAGGGGTCACTGCGGTAGCCAAAGGGGGAGGTATAGGTTTGGAAATTTTCGACCGGGAACGAGGCCCGAGTCCAGAGCGCGGCGGTGAGGTCTTGGGCATTGGCCACCGATACCGAGCGGGGCAGCGCCATAGTGACCAATACGGCTGTTGCCAACCCCAGCGCGAGTAAGGCCCTGCGGCGAGGCCTCTGCCCCCAACCGCCTGCCAAACTACGCACTAAAGTCTTAACCATGCCGGGTTTGAATCGAGCAGCAGAAGTCAGTCTGGGGAGATTGCAGAGTCGCCAATTCATGGTGTAAATCGCGATCGGAGGAGCAGCGAACGTCGCCAATTAGCTTATCCCAGATTTCAGAACTGGGACACTTTTTGAATTGGATTTTTGCCTGCCCCCACAGAATGGAGAGCTAGAGATTTAGTACGCCACAACTCAGTTCACTAGATACTGCCTGGGCGCAGGCCATACGCCCCCACAAAAACGCCGCCGACCCAAATAGATCGACGGCAACAATCTGTAATGAGGTGTCTAGTGCAAGAAACCCTTACACCCGAGCCGGAGCCTTCGTCCACTCCGTGTGGAATGTGCCCTCCTTATCGACCCGCAGGTAAGTGTGCGCCCCAAAGTAGTCGCGCTGGGCCTGGGTGAGATTTTGCGGCAGGCGATCGCGTCGGTAGCTGTCAAAGTAATCTAGCGATGCACTAAACGCCGGCACCGGAATGCCAAACGTCGCCGCCATTGCGATTACCTCTCGCCAGGCCGTCTGGCGATCGAGAATTGTCTGCTTAAACTCAGGGGCCAGCAGCAGGTTGGGCAGGCTGGGGTTCTCATCGTAGGCATGCTTGATCTTGTTCAAGAACCCGGCGCGAATAATACAGCCCCCCTTCCAAATCCGAGCCGTTTCGCCCAGGTTGACATCGTACTCATAGGCCTTAGAGGCCGCGCCAATCAGCGCCATACCCTGGGCATAGGAGCAGATCTTCGAGCAGTACAGCGCATCGCGGATTTTGTTCACCATGGTTTTGACATCGCCATCAAAACTGGCCGTGGGGCCGCTCAGCTCCTTAGAGGCCGCCACCCGCTCTTCTTTGATCGACGACATAATCCGCGCATTCACCGCAGCGGTAATGGTGGGAATGCCCACCCCCAGCTCCAGGGCGCTCATTACCGTCCAGCGGCCCGTGCCCTTTTGCCCCGCCGCATCCAAAATCAGCTCCGCCAGGGGCTCACCGGTTTCGGCATCAATATTGGTAAAGATGTCGGCGGTAATTTCAATTAAAAAAGAATTCAGCTCGTCGGTGAGGTTCCACTCGGCAAACACGTCGAAAAGCTGATTGTGGTCAAGGCCCAGCACGCTCTTCATCAGGTCGTAGGCTTCGGCAATCAGCTGCATGTCGCCGTACTCGATGCCGTTGTGCACCATCTTGACGTAGTGGCCCGCGCCGCGAGGGCCAATGTAGGTGACGCAGGGGCCATCGTCCACCTGGGCAGCAATTTTTTTGACGATCGGCTCGATCGAGTCGTAGGCGGCGCGGGTGCCGCCGGGCATCAGGCTGGGGCCAAGCAGCGCCCCCTCTTCACCGCCGCTGACCCCCATACCGATAAACCGCAGGCCAGTGGATTCGAGATCCTTGGTGCGGCGTTCGGTGTCTTCGTAGAGGGAGTTGCCGCCGTCCATGATCATATCGCCGTCATCCAGCAGGGGGCGCAGCTGGTCGATCACCGCATCGACGGGGCCGCCCGCCTTGACCATGACCAAAATGCGGCGGGGGCGCTCAAGGGACTGGACAAACTCTTCCAGGCTGTAGGCTGCCTTGACGTTTTTGCCCTGGGCGCGGGTGGCCATAAATTTTTCGGTCACGGCAGCGGTGCGGTTGTACACCGCCACCGGGAAGCCTTTGCTTTCAACGTTGAGGGCTAGGTTCTCGCCCATGACGGCGAGGCCGATTACACCAAAACTCTGTGCCATATCAATATTCTCGGTAACGGTTCGGTCGACGGTCTTAGGCAGGTTTCTACGAAAACTCTGGGGTGGACGGGGCAATGGGAAGTGAATATAATGCCGCGGGCATCAAAACTGTCAACAGCCTAAACAACTTTTTCAAGATGGCCATGCTCCCAAAGGTTTTCTTTAGGTGTGTGGCCCAAAAGCCAACAATTCCTGACCTTCAGAGTCCGGCAATCCACCCCAGGTGCAGGATTTTGGGCCCTTAGACCCTGCTTATGATTTGTCTGTAGGCTGTGTAGTCTCGGTTACACAACTTGAGTTGACCCCTCATTCAGGAGAAATGGTGATGAATCAGGTCAAAACCCTTGCGCTTCTGTCTTTGCTGTCGGGGCTGCTGGTGGGCCTCGGCTATTTGATTATTGGCGGGCCTACGGGCATTTTTATTGGTCTGGCGATGGCGGCTGTGGGCAACCTCGGCTCCTGGTATTTCTCTGACCAGATTGCCCTGCGGGCCTACAACGCCCAGCCCATCACCCGTGACCAGGCTCCGGCCATCTACGACATCGTCGAACGGCTCAGCCTCAGCGCCGAAATTCCGATGCCGGGGGTTTACCTGATCCCCAGCCCGGCGGCTAACGCCTTTGCCACCGGGCGCGACCCCAGCCATGCAGCCGTGGCCGTCACCGAGGGCATTGTCTCAATGCTGACTATGGAGGAACTGGAGGGGGTGATCGCCCACGAACTTTCCCACATCATCAACCGCGATACCCTGACCCAGGCGGTAGCGGCCACCGTGGGCGGCGCAATTTCGTCGCTGGCCTATATGGCCCAGTGGGCCAGCTACGGCATGGCCAGCCACCAAGACGAAAACCGTGGCCCCAACCCCTTGGGCCTGCTGCTGGCGATTTTTGTTGCCCCCCTGGCGGCGACGCTGATTCAAATGACGATTTCTCGCACCCGCGAGTTTGAGGCCGACGCCGGAGCCGGGCGACTGACCAAAAAACCCGGTGCCCTGGCCACTGCCCTGCAAAAGCTGGAGGCCAGCGCTCGCCAAACCCCTATCCAGGGCAACCCCGCTTTTGAGCCGCTGCTGATTGTCAATGCCTTTTCCCGCGAGGGCGTGGCGGGGCTGTTTGCCACCCATCCCGCCACCGAGGCCCGCATTGAGAAGCTGCGGCAGCTGGAGCTGGAGTTGGCAAAGGCGGTGAAGGTGATGTAGGTGGGGCAGGTGATGTCTTGTCCTTACCTACCCACGTATCGACTCTCCCAAACGCCTGCCGTGGTTTTTCTGAGATTCTGTAGCCTCTGAAGCTGTGGGATTGAGGAAGTGCCGCAACAATGGCGTTACGTTGTAGCGTTCTCTCTCCATCTGGCTTATGAAACTTCTGTCTCGTTCTGCCCTGGTGGCTTCTCTGCTAGCGGCTGGTCTTCTGGCTACGGCTGGCCCCGGCGTTGCGTCTTCTGGCTGTGCCCTATCTAACTGGGGTAATTCTGGGATTTCGACGTTGGGCGATGGCCCTAGCGGCTTTTGGGCGGCTTCGCCTGACAGCAACGCTCTGGGGATGGCCCTGGGCGGCTTGGGGGCGATCGCCGCTCTGTTGACCGGCGGTACCCTGCTGGTGCGTCAGCGCTGGCTAACCCAAGCAGCAGCGGCCAATGGGGCAGTCCTGGAGGCTGAAGTTGACTTGAGCATGACCACCGAGACCGAAACTGTTTTGGTGTCTGAGCCAGCTGAGATCGAGAGTGAGGTGGCTTTGGCCTACCGGCGCTAGATCGGCTTGACTATGGTTAAAAATCTCCTTGAGTAGCTGAATAGGGGCTGGCCGTTGGTCAGTCCTTTTTTTTGCTCTCAGGACAGCTGCACCTGGGCCTGGAGCCAGGTCAGGTAGTTGGGCAGACCCGCCACAATTGGCAGGGCAATAACTTCGGGCACCTCGTAGCTGTGGTGCTGGGTAATGGCCTGGGCGATCGCCTCAAACTGGTTGAGATCGGCTTTGATGATTAGCTGCCACTCGGGCTCGGCGTGGATTTTGCCCTGCCAGCGGTAGTGCGATCGCACCGAAAAGACGCTGACGCAGGCGGCTAGGCGGGCCTCTACCAGATGGCGGGCCAGGCTCTCGGCCTCGGCCTCAGAGCCAGCGGTGACCAGCACAACTCCTAAGGATGGGGACGACATTACTGCTGGGAAATGCGATCGACAAACTGCGACTGGTTCAGGGTTTCCCGAGCCGGACGGTGGGTCCAACGGGTTTCACCCTGCACTGTCTCGTAGAGGTAAGCCCGAGCCTCGGTGGGCAGCACCGACTCGGTGAATTCAGTGCCCACCACCACCGCTGCCTTAAGAGAGGCTTCTCCTAAATGAGCGCGGGTGAGGTCGGCGCGAGACAGGTCAACCCCATCGAGAATGCCGTTCCACAGTACGGCCCCGGTGAGGTCAGAGCCGCTGAGGTTGGCCCCTATCAGGCTCACCCCGCGCATTGTGGTGTGGGTGAGATTGGCCGAGCTGAGGTTGGCGTGGTCGAGGTTGGCCCCGTTGAGCTTGGCCTCTTTGAGGTTTGCCCCGGCCAAATTCATGCCGTGCAGGTCTACGCCGTTGAGCCAGGCCCCCTCTAGGTTGACGGCATCCATGCGGGTGCGCTCTAGATCGGCCCCGCTGAGCCGGGCTCCGGTCAGGTGCGCCCAGGATAGGTTGGCCCCACTCAGATTAGCGCCGCGCAGGTTGGCCCCGGTCAGGTTGGCGCCGCAGAGGTTGGCCCCTTGCAGGTCGGCATTGCGCAGGTTGGCATGGCACAGGTCGCTGCCGCTGAGCTTGGCATGGCGCAGGTCGGCCCGCACTAAGAATGACCCGCGCAGGTTGGCCTTGGTGAGGTCGGCCTGGCTCAGGTGAGTTTCGCTCATTTTGGCAAAGCTCAGGTTCGCCCAGTTGAGGGTGGCATAGTCGAGGTTAGCCTGGGTGAGAAAGGAGCGGCTGAGGTCAGCACCCTTAAGATTGGCGCGCCTGAGGTCAACATCGACCAAAATGTGACGACTAAAGTTGGCACCGGCTAGGCTGATGCCGGTGAAGTCGCGGTAGCCGGCTTCGTAAAGCTCTAGGAAATATTCAATGTGCATAATGCTTCTGTGGTGAGCCGGGGAAGCGCCAGACTCACGGGGGGCAGTTAACGGCACGGCAGGTTCCCAAAATGGGGGCATACAGACTATGAGGGGGTATGAAAAGCAACCTTAAAAATTGGATTTATGAGTAAGGTTAACGCTTCTTTAACTAAGACTCAGGAACATAAATTTACAGTTCAAAATGTGATTAATTATTTTTTAACAATCACCATATATAGGGGCTGTATGGCTTGGGTACAGCTTATTTGCTTTTTTCTAGCCTGACAGACTTCGTTGCTTTTGTTTGATAATTTGGTGAGAAACTTAGCACTCGACAAAGCATGAATCGATTGATTTTTTGGGGCCTTTGGTTTGGGTTCATTCTGTATGCATTTATACTTGCTCCCCCCGATCGCCCCGACACCGCAGATTTGATTCTGCGGCTCTCTACGGGCCAGTGGGATGGTATCAACCCCACCATTGTGGCGCTGTTCAACGCTATGGGAATCTGGCCAATGGTCTACGCCGCTGTGGCTTTGGTAGACGGCCATGGGCAAAAGCAGCGGGCCTGGCCCTTTGTGCTGGTGTCGTTTGCAGTGGGAGCCTTTGCGCTGCTGCCCTACCTGGCCCTACGACAGCCCAACCCCGATTTTAGCGGCCCCAAAAGTGCGCTGCTGCGGCTGCTAGAGTCGCGCTGGCTGGGGGCGGCCCTGGCGGCGGGGGCGATCGCCCTGGTCGCCTTTGCATTAATTAAAGGAGACTGGCCCGATTTTTGGCAGCAGTGGCAGACCAGCCGCTTTATTCACGTGATGTCGCTGGATTTCTGTGCTCTGTGGCTGCTGTTCCCGGTGCTGCTGCGCGACGACATGGCCCGGCGCGGGTTCACTGGCGGTTGGGCAATGCCCCTGGTGCTGGCCCTGCCGCTGGTGGGAGCCTGTCTGTATCTAGCGCTGCGGCCCGGTTTGGGTGAGGTGGGTGAGGCGGGTGAGGTAGGTGAGGGATAACAATTAAACTCCCCTCTCCTCAACACATTCATACACCCACTCATCCACTCACCCCAATCCCCTGCAACCGGCTCAGGGTACGCTGCACAGAAGTAAGACCCTGGCGATCGCCCTGGGCTTCGAGATAGGCGCTGGCCCGCTCCAAGTCAGCGATCGCCCTGGCCTGATCGCCCTGGCTTTGGTAGGCGGCGCTGCGGTAGCAGTAGGGCAGCGCGATGGGGTCGCCGCAGGCAATAGCGTCGCTGTAGTCGCGCACTGCCCCTTTGAGATCGCCCAGCTTTTGCAGGGCGCTGCCCCGGTAGACGTAGGCCATGGGCAGGTGGGGCTTGAGGGCGATCGCCTGGGTGAAGTCGGCGATCGCCGTCGCGTAGCGGCGCTGCTCTAGGCGCAGCCAGCCTCGGTTGCAGTGGGGGGCAAACAACTTGCCGTTTTGCAGAATCGCCTCGGTCAGATCGGCCTCGGCGGCCTCGACCTGATTGAGTTCGAGCTGGGCCACCCCTCGGTTGTTGAGGGCAATGGCGTGGTCGGGCTGGAGGGCAATCACCTGGCTGTAGTCGCTGATCGCGCCGGGCTGGTCGCGCAGGTCGTGGCGGGTGGTGCCCCGGTTAAAGAACGCCACCGTATCCCCAGGGGGAATGGCCGGATCGCGGAAGCGCTGCATGAGGGCTTGAACAACAGCGGGTTCGGCGGTGCGCAGCTTGGCGTCTAGGTCGGGGATGGCGGCGCTCTGGGTGGGCAGCGCCTTAAGGCTGACAATGGCGTAGGTCTGCTCGGGGGACGCGCTACTGCCGCTGTCGCAGACCAGATAGCTCTCGGCGGTGCCCATAATTCTGAACTTGAAGCGATCGGGGTAGTTTTCCCGCAGGGGCAAGAGCTGGTTGAGGGAGGCTTTGAGCAACTGTAGCTGGCTCGACTCGGTGCCCCAGCGCTGGCTAATGCGCCAGGCCAAGCGACCATCGTGCTGGTCGCCCCGGTGGCACCAGCCAATTTCGAGCTGGCCACCGCGCTCTAGCAGCTGACGAAACTGCTCTAGCAAATTGTCATCAATGGTGACGTAGCTGGCCCAGGGCCACACCAGCAGCACCCGTCGCGTCGCCATCTTCAGAGCAGTCTCTAGGGCCTGGCGGCTGGCCATGGCCTGGGGCTCTGTGGCCTGCTCAGGGGCATTGGCCACGGGTAGGTCAATAATCCAGTCCACTTGGGAGGCGACAGCGGGCTGGGCCGGCGGATGGTCGCGGGAGGTTTTGAGTTCGGTTTCGGTCTGCTGCACCCGCCGCGCCAGCTGAATTAGGGCCTTGCGGTTGGCGGTGTCGGCGGGGGCGGTGACCAGCTGACTGGTGAGCTGGTGCTGGCGTTCGGAGAGCGATCGCGTCACCCCCTCCAGCTGGGCCACCTGGGCCTTAACCTGCCCTAGGTACTGCGATACCACCTGCTGCACCTGTTCCTGGGTGTGGCCAGCGGTTTCCTGACGGCTTACCTGCTGCTGCAACTGCTTTAACTCCGCCGTCAACTGCTCTAGCTGGGCGGTGCTGGGCGGTGCCGCCGGAAATCCGTTTACCGTGCCGACCGGAATCTTGGTGAGGGCCTGCTCTAGGCGAGTCTGCTGGCGAGTGAGGTCTTTGACATGATCGACTAACCGGCTGAATTCCGACTGCGGCACCAGGGTGGCCATGGCCTTGATCATATCGCCCATTTCGGCCCGGCTCTGGCCAGGGGTATTGCTCTGGGGAAACTCATTCCAGCGGCGATCGAGTTTCCCCAGGGCATCTTGCAGGTTGGTGACCAGGCAGCGGGTGTCTGAGCGCAGGTTCTCTAGGCTCACGCGGGTCTGCATCAAATCGGTTTTGACCTGGGAGAGTTTGTTCTCGGCGGCCTCTACCCGAGGGGTGGTGACCAGCCGCTGCATGTAGGTGTTGAGGTTTTCAAAGCTCACCTGGGCCGCCGCCGACTGCTCTTGCAGCTGGGCAATCTGCTGGTTAATGCCCGTCAGATCGGGGGCAGGCAGGGCCTCAAGTCGCTGATCGACGTGGGCCTTGAGCCCCTTCATTTCCTTTGAGAAGCGAATGAAGGAGTGGTTGTTGCGCTCCATCACCGCCCGCTGAAAGTTGGTCAGCGCCTCGGGCGACGGCATGGCACTGACCTGCTTGCCCAGGTTGGTGAGGCGGTGCCCGGTTTGGCGATGCTGGCGGGCGAGCTTTTCCTGAGCTTCTTCGAGCTGCTGCTCAACACGGTTGCGGTTGAGCAACCCGATCGCAACCAGCACCGTCAGCGGCGCGGAGGTCAGAGCAATATTTTGGGCGGCAATCGATGCCACGGCACCGACGCCAGATCCTACAACCAAAGCGCGTTCGGCTCGGGTTAACCAATGATTATCGGCCACGTTATTTCCCCTGATGATGACAACCGCTGAGGCGTGGCGGTGACTGAGGGGGCGTCAGGGGGCTACACCGCTACTGGTTTACTCTTCAGGGGGCGATCGCAGCGTCAGGATGATTTTGAGAGAATGTCAGGGATTGGGCCGGGCAGTCCAGGGAAAAGCATTATTGAAATTTATCAATCAGAAACGAAAAGCAAATAGTATTTAATCAATTTACCCCTTTTCTTTGGGTGAGGCATTGGCTAAACTCTATTGAAATAGGTTTAAGTCTATCTAGATGGCGTTTTGATTGACAAAGCTCAATCAGCGCCCGCCACCCCGCCGCTGGGTGAGGCGATCGCCAGCCTCTGTCTGGCAATGTTTTTGCTGTCCTTTTGCCCGAGGATGCCTCGACCATGACTCCGATTCTGGCTCAGACAAGCTGGCTGATTCCCCTCTATCCCTTAATAGGAGCGCTGCTGACGATTCCTTGGTCACCGGCCTTTGTTACCCGCACCGGGCCACGCCCAGCAGGCTATATCAATATTGTCACCACGGCCTTCGCGTTGGGGCACAGTTTGTTAGCATTTTTAGCCTTTTGGGGCAAGTCGTCGCCGCAGTTTTTCTTTGCGCCCTGGCTAGACGTGGCGGGGCTGAATCTCACCATTCCCCTAGAGGCGTCGGCCATTACCCTGGGGGCCTGCGTGCTGATCACCACGCTGAATCTGCTGGCCCAGATCTACGCCGTCGGCTATTTAGAAATGGACTGGGGCTGGGGCCGATTTTTCGCCATGATGGCTCTATTTGAGGCGGGTCTGTGCGCCCTGGTACTGTGCAACTCGCTGCTGTTTGCCTACATGCTGCTGGAGATTCTCACCCTGGGTACCTACCTGCTGGTGGGCTTTTGGTACAACCAATCTCTGGTGGTGACCGGGGCGCGGGACGCGTTTTTGACCAAGCGGGTGGGCGACCTGGTGCTGCTGATGGCGGTGCTGGCCATCTACCCCCTCGCCCACACCTGGGATATTCGCGAGCTGGCGGCCTGGGCCCAGACGGCAAATGTAGATCCTGGGTTGATCACGCTAATTGGTATTGGCCTAATTGCTGGCCCGATGAGTAAATGCGCTCAGTTCCCCCTCCACCTGTGGCTGGATGAAGCCATGGAAGGCCCGCTGCCCAGCACCATTCTGCGGAACGCGGTGGTGGTGACGACGGGGGTATGGGTGCTGGTGGAGCTGGAGCCGGTGATTGCGCTGTCGTCTACGGCAAGTGCGTTTGCGATCGCCGTGGGTGCCGTCACGGCGATCGGTGCAACTCTCATCTCTGCCGCTCAAATCGACATCAAGCGGGTGCTGTCTTACCTCAGCAGCGCCTATATGGGGCTGATGTTCATTGCTGTCGGCGCTCATCAGCCGGGTGCCGCCCTACTGCTAGCGCTAATCTATGCCCTGGGAATGGCGGCTTTAGTTATGGGCGCGGGCTCAATCATCATCAATATCACCACGCAGGATTTGACCCAGATGGGCGGCCTGTGGGGGCGTCGTCCCGTTACCGCTATGGCGATGATCGCCGGAGCCGCTGGTCTGGTAGCCCTACCTCCCCTAGGTGGCTTTTGGGCAATGCTATCGCTGGTGTCGGGTCTGTGGGATGCCCAGCGAGGGCTGCTGGTGGCGATCGTGCTGCTGGTGAACTGGCTGGTTGCCTTTAGCCTGGCGCGAATGATGGGCCTGGTGTTTGCGGGCAAAACCCAGCAGATGACTATCCGTTCTCCCGAACCGATTTGGCTGATTGTGCTGCCAATGGCCGTTGTCGCTGGCTTTACGCTGCACCTGCCTGTGGTGATGGCTCAGCTCAACCTGCTGCCCGCCTGGGCCGAGGTCAGCAAAGATATGGCGCTGCTGCTCACCTGGTCGAGCATTCTGGGCGCTGCGATCGGCACCCTGCTCTACGTCAACCGCGTCTTTGAACATCCGGCTGGGCTGGTGAAGAAGCCGCTGCAAAACCTGCTGGCCTACGACTTTTACACCCCCAAGCTCTACCGCAATACCTTTGTGGCAGGTGTGGATGTGCTGTCGCGCATGACCGACTGGCTCGATCGCTATGTGGTGGATGGTCTGGTGAATGCCGTAGGCCTCGCCTCCCTCTTTAGCGGCGAAACCCTCAAGTACGGCAACACCGGGCAGCTTCAGTTCTATGTGCTGACCATTGCTCTGGGCGTCGCCGCGCTGGGAGTATTGATGAATTGGTCGGCGCTGGCGGCTCTGTTTTGAACCGGTTCAAAATTCAAAGTTCAAAATTCAAGATTGGCTCCCCTTTTTGAATTTTGAATTGCTCATTTTGAATTTTTCTAATCCACCCACCCTCTCAACCCACCATGCTCACACCACTCTTACTCATTCCACTCCTCGGTGCGATCGCCCTCTCCTGCTGGCCCGGCCTCACTAGCCCGCAGGCCCGCAACGGTGCCCTGGTCGCCTCCGGTGCCGCTCTGCTATGGACGATCGCCCTATTCACCCAGTTCGACCTCTCCTTTGGCGGCTTTCAGTTTCACGAGTTTTTGCCCTGGCTGCCTGCCCTGGGCCTCAACTACGAACTCAGCCTAGACGGTCTCTCGCTGCTGATGGTGGCGCTGAACAGCCTGATCACCTGGATTGCGATCTGGAGCAGCTCCCCCGAAACCGAGCGGCCCCGACTCTTCTACAGCCTGCTGCTGCTGGTGAGCAGCGGGGTGGCGGGAGCCTTTGTCGCCCAGAACCTGATGCTGTTCTTCTTGCTCTACGAGATTGAGCTGGTGCCGCTGTACCTGCTAATCGCCATCTGGGGCGGCGAGAAAAAGACCTACTCGGCCACCAAGTTTTTGCTCTACACGGCGCTGTCGGGGGCGCTGATGCTGGCCGGGTTCCTCGGTACGGTGTGGCTCAGTGGCGCAAAGGATTTCACCTACTACGCGGTGATGGGCCACGAGCTGCCGATGGTGTGGCAGGTAGTCTTGCTGAGTCTGCTGCTGGTGGCTTTTGGCATCAAAATTCCCCTGGTGCCGTTTCACACCTGGCTGCCCGATACCTACGTATCGGCCTCGACCCCGGTGGCGATGATGCTGGGTGGGGTGCTGGCTAAGCTGGGCACCTACGGCCTGTTTCGCTTTGGCCTGGGGCTGTTCCCCGACGCCTGGGCGCAGCTGTCGCCCTATCTGGCAACCTGGGCGGCGATCAGCGTTCTGTATGGGGCGGTGACGGCGATCGCACAAAAAGACATCAAGCGCATGGTGGCCTACAGCTCCATTGGCCACATGGGCTACGTGCTGCTGGGCGGCGCGGCGATGACCGACCTGGCTCTCACTGGGGCCGTCAGCCAAATGGTCTCCCACGGCATCATTCTGGCCATTCTGTTCCACCTGGTCGGGGTGATTGAAACCAAGGTCGGCACCCGCGAGCTGGACGTGCTGAACGGCCTGATGAACCCGGTGCGAGGCTTGCCCATGGTCAGCGCTTTGCTGGTGCTGGGGGGCATGGCCAGCGCCGGAATTCCCGGACTCGTCGGGTTTGTGACGGAGTTCTTGGTGTTCCAGGGCAGCTATGCCGCGTATCCAGTGCAGACCCTGCTGGGGGTAATCGGCACGGGCCTGACGGCGGTGTACTTCGTGATTTTGCTCAACCGCACCTGTTTTGGACGGCTGGACAATGCGATCGCCTACTTTCCCAAGGTCACGTTTTCCGAAAAGCTACCTGCCTACATTCTGGCTGGGCTGATTCTCTTCCTCGGCATTCAGCCCAACTGGCTGGTGAAGTGGGGCGAACCCACCGCCAGCGTTATGCTAGCGGCGATTCCGGTAGTGCTGAACGAGGTCGTGGCGGATGAGGTAATTGAGGCGTTGCCCCAGGCTATTGAATACCCCAAGGAATCCCCGACCGACCCCTTGCTTCTACCCGTTGCTAGCCTCCCAACCTTGCCATGACCCCCAACCCCGTAGGATGCATCGCTGTGCGGATGCACCATCCTATGACTGAGGGCGAAGGCTAGAGGAACTGCCAAATTTCTTCGGGCACCAGGTAGCAGGGGCCGTCGCGCAGGGCTTGGGGCGATCGCCAGACCACCTTAAACTGCCGTTTCCCCTCCACTCCATCCAAATACTCCCGCTGGTACAGCGACTCATCCACAAACCGCCCGTCGTAGACAAACACCATTTCGTGCCCCGGCTCCCCCTCGTAAACAAAGATGTTTTCCACGATGCCCAACAGCTCAACCCCGGTAATGTCGGCCCCCAGCTCTTCTTTGATTTCGCGAATTGCCGCCTCGGCACTGGTTTCCCCAAAGTCGATACCGCCCCCCAGAGGCCGCGCAAACCCCCGCTCTTTCACCGAGTCGTAGGCTTCGTGAACGAGAATCTCTTCACCCCGCCGCAGCAAACAAATTGAAATTGGCCGAATCCGATCTTTTTTTCCCATTGGCAGCTTCCTAAATCACCTGTCTCAGCATAGAGAGAATTGGGAATGCAAAATGAACAATTCAAAATTCAAAAAATCAACTCCATTTTGAACTTTGAACTTTGAATTTTCCTCCACCCACCCATCCACCCCTTAACCCATCCACCCCTATGCCCACCCTCACCCCACCCCAAACCCTCATCTCCCCCTCCACCCACCCCCACGCCGACATCATTCACCGGCTAGAGGCGGGCGGCTCGATGCTGCCCGACACACCAGAGAACCTGATGCAGATTATCGGCATCTACAAGGCCTACGCCGTGCCGATGGATTTCTACTGGCGCGATTTGCTCTACATTGCCGAACGGGTGTTTCTCAACCCTGTCCCGGCTTTTAAGTACTTTCTGCCGCAAGAATATCTAGATCTGCCCAACCACTACGCCGGGGATACGGCGGATCTGCGGATCTGGCGGGGCGCAGCGACTGCCCATCCTGAGCTACTGGACTTTATGGCCCAGGGCGAGACGAAGCGCAAGCTGCCTAAACTGCTGCTCCACCTCTGGCACGATCGCATCAATATGGAGTTTGCCGAAGCCTGTATGCGGGCGATGCTCTGGCATCAGGATATGGGCGGGCGGTTCAACGACTATCTGTATACCGAGGAATACAAGGGGGCGTGCGATCGCGCCATCCGCGCCTACTTCAAAGGCAACCCCGCCATGCTGGGGCTGCACAAACTCTTCCCCGAGATGTTCTACGAAAAGTGCCGCGAACTCTCCTACTATTCCAATCTCGGTCTGTTCTGGGAAGTGATGGCCCCAGTGTTTTTCGAGATGTCCGACATCTACGACGAGGGCGGATTCAAAGGCGTGCCCGATGCCATGGACTTCATTGTTAACGGCATATTTGCCGTGGCCGGTCGCCCCATCTACCACCACGTCTACGTGGGCGATGAATGCTTTGAGCTAATCCCCAAATCCTGCGGGTTTACCTGGCTCTACGAAGCCGCCCTGCCCTACGTCGAAGCCGTGTTCTACCGCACTGCCCCCTTCCGAGGCACCAAATCCTACAACGCCCAGGCCGGGCAGGTGCCCGCCGATCAGCATGACTTCCACTACGGCATTCTCTACGCCGACGTGTTCCCCGTGGGCAGTGCGGGCATTCCCCCCACCCTGCTAATGCAGGACATGCTCCACTTTTTGCCCCCTTACCTACTGGAGTATTACCAGCAGCACTGCCGGGGCGAAGACGACATGCTGATTCAGTTGGGGATTACCTTCCAGCGATCGATGTACAACGTCACCTCAGCGGTGATTCAGGCGCTGAGGGCGGCGCTGCTATATCCCCTGGATGACCAAAATCCCCGCCACCTGATGGCTAACCGCCAGTTCTTCGAAGCCCAAATGGATCGCTTCGTGCGCCCCGAAGCCCGGCTGCGCGACGTGCAGGGTCAGGACTACCGCTAATCCGCTAGAAACCGGGTTTCTAATCCCTCAAATCATCCGCCAAAATCCAAAATCACAAATCTAAACTTCCCTATGCCTACCATCGTCGATATCGCCGTCAACACCGAAGGGTTCTCTACCCTGGTCGCCGCCGTTCAGGCCGCTGGGTTGGTCGAGGCTCTACAAAGCCCTGGCCCATTTACGGTCTTTGCCCCCAACGATGCTGCCTTTGCCAAACTGCCCCCCGGCACGGTGCAAACCCTGGTGCAAAATCCGCCCCAGCTCGGCAGAATCCTTAAGTTTCATGTGGTGGCGGGCAAATACACCAAGGATGAATTGATCAAACTCGGCACGGTGGACTCCCTTGAAGGTGCTCCGATTCCCATCCACACACCCTCTGACGATGGGGCGTTTGAGGTGAAAAATACCACGGTGCTCGCCGCCGACATTGAGGCCGACAACGGCATTATCCACGTGCTGGATACCGTTATGTTGATGGGGTAGATCGGGGCTTGGGAGGTTTCTGTCCTGAATTGCATCGCTGGGGTAGGTATCTTTGGTATACGATGTGACATTCTTTGTGAAACCAGCGATCGCATAAGCAGCCCCCAACTATGCCCCAGCCCCATGACCGCCGATATCCAGCAGCTCTTCGCCAGCCTGCCTATGCCCTGGGTCTACTAATTTTGCTGTCGGGATGCTCAGCTTTGCCTGAAGTGGCGACTATTGGGGCTAACTTTAGGCAGGCAAAGGTGGCCGCTGAGGCTCCAGAGAGCGAGCCAGGCTCCTTGACATCGGCAAATTCCGATCAAGCAGCGCCAGGGCAGCAGCACTACGACCAGGCGCTAGAGCAGGGTATGGCGGCGGCGGTGACCACCCAAACCGCTCAGTCTGCCAGCGATTGGCAGCAGGTCAAAGGTCAGTGGGAAGGGGCGATCGCATCCCTCACCGCCATTCCCAGCAGCAGCACCCTCTTCGCCACCGCTCAGCAAAAACGCCAGGAATACGAGGCGAACCTGGCCTACGCCGCCCAGGCCGCCGCTGCCAAAACCCTGCCCACCGCCGAGGTAGTGTCTGTGGGCGATGGCGACACCCTGCGTGTGCAGGGGCAGGATGGCCCGGTCACCATTCGTCTGGCCTGTGTGGATGCGCCTGAAAGCAGTCAGGCCTTTGGCCCCGAGGCCACGCTGCGGCTGCGGCAGATAGTTTCAACTGGGCAGCCGGTGGAGGTGCGGGCGATTGAGCGCGATCGCTATGGCAGAACCGTGGCCGAAATCTACAGCGGTGGCCAATCCGTTGGGCTGCAACTGGTGCGCGAGGGATACGCCGTTGTCTACGAGCAGTACATTTCCGGCTGTGCCGCCACCGCTGACGACTACCGCCAGGCCGAATCTGCCGCCCGCAATGCCCGCCGCAACTTCTGGAGTCAGACCAACCCCACCCTACCCTGGGATTTTCGCCGGGGCGGGGCATCCCCAATCCCTACCGCTCCACCCTCTGTTATTACACCAGCTCCTGTTAACCCGTCTCCGGCGACGGCCCCAGCCAACTTGCCCGCCTGTGTCTCTAGCGACTGCGACTGCGGCGACTTCGCTACCTGGGAACAAGCTCAGGCGGTGCTCAATGCCTCCCCCGGCGATCCTCATCGTCTGGATGGCGACAGCGACGGCGTTGCCTGCGAAAGCCTGCGCTAAACCCGATCTTCCCCACCTCCCTCACCCTCTTATCTTCTCCACCTCGCCTCTTACCACCGCCGCCGCCGCGATCGCCGCCAGTTAAACCAGTTCTCGGCCCAGTCGCGCCGCCAGGTGCCTTGCTGCCAACGCTGCTGCTGCCAAGCGCCCACCATGAGCGGAATCATAGCGGCCTGGCTGAGGGGCAGCGTGGGTACCCGATCCAGGCGTTGGATGGGAATACTCTGCTGTACCGCCAGCGCGACGGTGTGCATAAGTTCACTGGCTCCAGGGCCGCAAATTTGGGCACCAAGTAGCTGTCCATCGCGGCGCACAACCCATTGGCAAAAGCCCGTGATGTCGCTGCCGAAGTGGGTTTTAAGTACCTGGCCAAAGGGAACCTGGACTATGGTGGCTTCGCTACCGTACCAGCGGCGGGCCTGGGCGGCGGTAAGGCCCAGGCGGGCATACTCTGGCGTCGTAGACAGCAGGGCCGGGCGATTCAAAAAGGACAACTTGCGCCAGGGTAGGTAAAGGGCGTTGTGCAGGGCGATCGCCACATCCTGGCTATCCATCGATTCGCTCCAGTAGCCGCCCAGCGCAGGACCACAGGCAAACACGCGGGGATGGGCGGTGGCAAGGCGATCGTCCACCGGCAGAGCGGTGGCAACGCCGTGAACCGTTTGGGGCTGAATGCCAATGCTGCCGAGGTTGAGCGCTCCCAAGGTCGGGTGGGAGGCGGTTGCCAGTACCAGGGTTTGAGCCTTGAGCAAGTCGCCATCGACCAGCGACACCCCGAAGCTGTTTTTGTAGTGGATTGTGTCTAAGTGAGTGTTGAATCTGAGGGTTACCCCTGCCGCCTCTAACAGCGCTGCCACAAAGGCAGATATGTCCGGATCTTCGGTGGGAAGCAGGCGATCGCCTCGGGTGATTAGGGTCGTTTGGCAACCGAGTTGGGCTAGGGATTGAGCTAGGGCGATCGCATCACCACTCCGCCCCAGCACGATCGCCGACTCAGGCAGCGCCCCTTGATCTAGCAAGGTATCGACGGTGAGATACGGCGTCTCGGCTAATCCAGGAATATCCGGGACAGTGACCTCGGTATCGGGGGCAAGGAGGTAGCCGCGCGACCTGAGCCGCCGCGTCGCCGTCGTTACCGCCAGGTTAGGGCGGGGGCTAAACTGCCCTGGCTCCAGCACCACATCCACCCCACTGGTGGCCAGCCCATCAAGGCTCAGATGGGGGTAAGCGACGGATTCCAGGGCTTTGACCTGGGATCGCAACGTATCCCAAGACTGAGCTGAGCCGGCCTGGGCTAGCGCCGCGAGCACAATTTGACGACGAATGCAGCGATCCACCTCCCCTGGCGGCTCCACCAGCGCTACCCGCGCCCCTTCCCGAGTGGCGAGGGCAGCGGCCTCCCGCCCCTGCACTGTGCCGCCGAGAATCACTGCGTCGTAGTCAACGGTCATGGTTTCTCCGTGGGTGTCCCCATGAGTTTAGCGCCAGGGGGATTGGGGGTGAGTGAGTGGATGCGTGGGTGCGTGAGTGGAATTTTCTTTTTCATCTACCCACCCACTCCATTGATTCTGAGTAAAGTTTTTCCAGCGTCCTGATGGGGCGCAGCGGGGCAGGTAAGATCTGAAGCAAATGCAGCATGGGCGCACTATGACAGGTATTACCTCGATTCGCGAGTCGAGTCCCGCAATGACAGATTTTTCCAACTTTGCTCCGTCAGAAATCACCAGCGATCGCGTGCTGGCCGCCATTGATGTGGGCACCAACTCGATCCATATGGTGGTGGTCAAAATTCAGCCCGACCTGCCCGCCTTCACCATTGTCGATCGCGAAAAAGAGACCGTGCGTCTGGGCAACTTCAACGATGCCACCGGGGGGCTGTCTGAAACCGCCATGGAGCGAGCGATCACGGCGCTGAAACGCTGCTGTGCGATCGCCACCAGCCTCCAGGCCGAAGACATTGTGGCAGTAGCCACCAGCGCCGTGCGGGAGGCCAGCAACGGCCAAGAATTTATCGAGCGGGTCTATAAAGAAGTCGGCCTCGCCATCAACCTGATCTCAGGCACCGAAGAAGCGCGCCGCATTTACCTGGGCGTGCTGTCGGGGATGGAGTTTAACGGCCAGCCCCACGCTATTATCGACATTGGCGGCGGCTCCACCGAGCTGATTTTGGGTACCGGCGAACCCCACCGTTTTCTCAGCAGCACCAAAGTGGGGGCGGTGCGGCTCACCGCTCAGTTTGTCTCCACCGACCCCATCTCAGACACCGAATTTACCACCCTGCGAGCCTACGTGCGGGGCATGGTAGAACCCAACACCACCGAGCTTAAGCACAAACTCAAGCCCGAAGAAGCGATCCATCTGCTGGGTACCTCGGGCACCATCGAGTGTCTGGCGGCTGTCATTGCCACCGAGCGGCTGGGCCTAGTGCCCGACCCCCTCAACGGGTTTCAGATGACCTATGAGGACGTCTCTAACCTAGTCGAAACCCTGCGCCAGGCAACCTATGCCGAACGGCTGGCCATGCCCGAGATGTCGTCTCGTCGGGCCGAGATTATTGTGGCAGGGGCGGTGATTCTCCAGGAGACGATGGATCTGCTCAAGGCCGAGAGTATCACCATCTGCGAGCGCGCCCTGCGGGAAGGGGTGGTGGTGGACTGGATGCTCACCCACGGTCTGATCGAAGACCGCATGCAGTTTCAAAAGTCGGTGCGGCAGCGCAACATTCTCAAGACCGCCAAGAAGTATAAGGTGCACCTCGATCGCTCTGAACGGGTGGCCCGCTTTGCCATGGATCTGTTTGAGCAAACCCACGGCAGCCTCCACAGCTGGGGCAATCTAGAGCGAGAGCTGCTCTGGGCCGCTGCTATTTTGCACAACTGCGGCCACTTTATCAGTCACTCATCGCACCACAAGCATTCTTACTACCTGATTCGCCACGGCGAGCTGCTGGGCTACACCGAAACTGAGCTGGAGGCGATCGCCAACATCGCCCGCTACCACCGCAAGAGCGCCCCCAAGAAAAAGCACGACAACTACCGCAACCTGCCCACCCGCTACCACCGGCAGATGATTACCCACCTCAGCGCCCTGCTGCGTCTGGCAGTGGCCCTCGATCGCCGGGGTATCGGGGCCGTCCAGAGCATTCACTGCAACTTTGACGCCGATGCCCACGTGCTGAATATGGAGGTCAAAGCCGCTGACTCCGGCGATGACTGCGCCTCAGAACTGTGGAATCTGGACTATAAGAAAGACTACTTTGAGCAGGTATTTGAGGTGAAGTTGGTCGCCGGGCTGGTGAGCTGAGACAAACGCTACCGGCGACGTTGACGTTGTGAGCCTGAGCGGGTGGATGGGTTGCAATAACACTCCGCTCAATTGGCAGAAACCCTTAATCCCACTCGGTAGTAGCGCGGCGGCGAGGTTCTTGGGCCGATCGGCTGGGGGATAGTTCGGGGGGCTCGGCGGGAAGGGCGGTCTCTAGGACGTTCTCTGGGATCGCGTGCAGAGGGCTTTCTTCTAGCTGGAGAAGGTCGCTGGGGTGAGGGGCCTCAGCCGGGCGGCGGCTCTCTGGGGTGGGAGGGCGATCGCCAGGTTGAAGGCCGGGGGCTGCGGGTCGGGGTGACGAGGTTTGGGCCGACTTGGCGGATCGCTTAGCCGGGGGCCGCGGCTGGGGATCGTTTGTCCAGGCTTGCCAGGCGGCGCGGGCTCCAGCAAAAAATGTTTTGGTGCCCGTATTCAGGCGCTTGGCTCCGGTCTGGGCGGTGGCAATGCTCTGGTTGACCTGCTGCGCCACTTGCCCGGCGCTTTGTACCCCCTCGGTAACATCATCGGTAAGCTCCACAATTTCTAGCCCGGTGAGGCGAATGGCCTCCAGGGTGGGGGGTAGCTCGCGGCCCAGGGTATCAAAGAATTTTTCGGCGCTGCGAGCGGCGCGACCCAGTTCGCGCAGGGCCGGAATGGCCACCATTAACACCGCCGTCAGGCTAATGACGACCAATAAAAACGATAGGGCTAGCCAAAACAGCGGGTCGGCCAAAATGGGTGCTCCTACTCCTGGGTAGACCCGTTGCTGGCCACGGGTGCAGACTGGCGAAGCTGCTCATACTCTTGACGGCTGGCCTCTTGCCCGGCGGCGATCGCCTCCCGCAGCCGAGTCAGGGTGTGATCCCAGTTGACCAGGGCGGTCTCCGACAGGCGATCGGCCTGGAGGTGCACCGAAGTCGAGAGATCTTCCACCAGCTCAGGCAGGGCATCGGCAGATTTTTTGAGAATACGACGGGTTTCTTGCCCGGTGCGGGGGGCCATTAGCAGCCCTGCCACTGCCCCCATTGCGGCCCCCAGCAGCACACCGCCAACGAACCCTCCAGATTGTCTTTCGCCCATGATGTTTTGTCCTGTAGGTACCCCATGTCACCCCTGTCTCATCCCCATCCAGTGCACCGAAGAGGAATGAAACAATCCTATCGTCGCTTAGCCAGCGCCACTACATTTCTAGAGCTGAGTCGCCGCCGCCCAACCCCTAGCCAACGGCTGGCCATGGGCAACAGGCCTACCACCGCCATCAACTGTTCAAGACGCTGAACCTGAAGCTGGAGCAGGCTGTAGCGCTGCCGCAGGTAGGCCGTACCCGACTGGCCCAGCAAAATAGCGGGGGGCACCACGGCGGGGTCAAGAATATAATTGGCGTTGCGATCCCAGTTCATTAGGGCGTCGGCCACGGCCCCTAGGGTTTTACTCAACCGCCAGAGCCGCCAGGCGACATAAAAGCAAAACAGCGCAATTACTAGATTTAGGCTTACGGCAACCGCAATCACAACTTTCGCCCTATCCTTTTAACTGGCTTAATCATAGCGGTATTCTGCCATAGCGACATTCTGGGCCAACCGCCGTATTTCCCGCCGCCGTTAGGATATCTCCCGTTGGATACCATTGCTAAGACCCTAGACGTGGATCCCAACCATGGGGTCGATCAACCCTCGGGCCGCCCCCACCTGCCCTTCAAAACCCTGACGGTTGCCCTCGGGGCCACCCAGGGCAACACGCTGATTAAGCTCGCCCCCGGCACCTACAGCACCGCCACGGGCGAACGCTTTCCCATCACCGTGCCCGACGGCGTGATGATCGTGGGTCAAGAATCGACCCAGGGCCAGGGAATTGCGATCGCAGGCGGCGGACCTGGCCCAGGATCAACCTCGGTGGCGCTGGTCATCCAGGGCCAGAGCCAGCTGCGGGGGGTAACGGTGCAAAACCCCCAGGGCATCGGCATTTTAATTAATTCGGGCCGGGGTCTGGTGCGGGCCTGCCGCCTCAGTCAGTGTCGGGTGGGGCTCCAGGTGGGCGGGGCCGCTAGTCCGCTGGTGGCCAAAACAGCGGTGAGCGACTGCGGCGATCGCGGCCTTAGCTTCATTGACCAAGCCCGAGGCGAAATCCAAGACTGCACCGTCGAGCGCTGCGGCACCGGCATTCACATTGGCCAGAGTGCCGCGCCGCTGATTCGCGACTGTCAGTGCTCAAACAATCAGGTGGGGATGCAAATTGCCGGCACCGCCAGCCCGGTGCTGCGGCGAAATCGGCTGGTGCAAAACCAAACCATCGGCCTGGTGGTGCAAGACACCAGCCGCCCCGACCTGGGCCAGCCCGACGACCCGGCGGGCAACATTCTGCGCTACAACCGCCAGGTCGATCTGCGCAACGACACCCAACCGGGGCTGACGCTGGTGGGCAACGATGTCATCCCCACGGGGCTGGTGGGGGCGGTGAATCTGGTGGCTAGCCAGTGGCCCGACCCCGCCGCGGTGCCTCCGGTGCTGCTCGATCGCCCTACCGTTTCCCCTGCGCCGCCTGAACCTTCGACCCCGCCGCTGGATAAGCCCCCGGCTCCCGCCGCTCCGGTACCCAGCCGCTTTACCGACCTGGGCAGCCACTGGGCCACGCCCTATATCGAGGCCCTGGCCGATCGCGGTCTGGTGAAGGGCTACGGCAATGGCACCTATCGCCCCCAGGAAACGATCAATCGGAGCCAGTTTGCGGCGCTGGTGGCCGCTAGCTATAGCGCTCTCGACCCGGTGCGCGGTGCGGTGACCTTTGTGGATGTGCCTTCGACCCACTGGGCCGCTAGCGCCATTGACCAGGCCCAGCGCAAGGGCTTTTTAGGCGGCTACCCCGACCAGACCTTTCGCCCCAGTCAGGGCATGGTGCGGGTGCAGGCAATGGTGGCAGTGGCCACCGGGCTGAAGCTGCCTCCGGCTCCCGCCAGTGGGCTGGGGGTGTACCGCGATCGCGCCCAAATTCCCAGCTATGCGATCGATGCCCTGGCCAGCGCCACCCAGGTTGGCCTGGTGATCAACCATCCCGACCCGGAGCTGCTGCGGCCTTTAGAAACGATGACCCGCGCCGAGGTCGCCGTGCTGATCTACCAGGGGCTGGTGGCCCAGGGCAAGGCCCCTGCTTTAACTACTGTCGCTACTCCCCCTGCTGCCATGGCTCAAGGATCGTTTCCCGACATTCAAACCCACTGGGCGCTGGACTTTATCCAGGGTCTGTTAAACCTCGGCCTGGTGCAGGGAGATGATGCGGGCCGCTTCAACCCCGCCCAGCCCATGACCCGCGCCCAGTTTGCCGCCCTGGTCAACCGCGCCTTTGTCCCCACCCCCCGCCGTCCGGCCCAGTTGTTTCGCGATGTGCCTTTGGGCTACTGGGGGGCCAGCGCCATTCAAACCGCCTACCGGGGTGGGTTTCTCTCGGGCTTCCCTGACCAGACCTTTGGGCCAGAAAACCCGCTGCTGCGGGCCCAGGTGTGGGTGGCGCTGGTGTCGGGCCTGGCGCTGCTGCCGAATCAGCCCGGCAACCTGCGACTGCTGGAGCGCTACCGCGATCGCGCCACCATTCCCGACTATGGGGTGAATGCGATCGCCAAGGCCACGCAACTCGGTCTGGTGGTCAACGTGCCCGACATTGCCCAGCTGCACCCCAACCGGGTGGCCAGCCGCGCCGACGTGTGCGCGGCGGTGTATCAGGCGCTGGTGCTACAGCTGCGGGCCAGGCGGATTGATAATCCGTTTATTGTGAGGCCGTAGGTGGAGTGGGTGAGTGAGTGGATTAGGTGACTTTCTCGAGGACGACGAGCAGGCGGGTGGCGAAGATTTGGGGGAGGCGATCGCAGAGGCGATCGATCGCTGCCATTAGCGGCATCCACGCGGTGGGGTAGAGCTGGGGTTTAGAGTAGCCGCCGGAGGCTACGTAGGAAATCGCGGCGTAGCGCTGGACTTTAACGACCCGAAACCCATGCAGGTTTTGCCGAATTTTGGATTTGAGAAAAATGCGGCTAGCGTTGCCCTGGGCAGCGTAGTAATCGATTTGACTAGGGGTCCACTCGGGGGGAGCGTCCCACTGAATGGGCTGGTTTAGGGCCAGGGGTTCGGGGTGGAGGGCACCGTAGACCAGCAGACCCAGCAGACTGACACAGGGCTCAAACAAAATTACCCGCCCGCCGGGGGCCAGCACGCGATCGAACTCCTGGAGGGCCGTGCCGGGGTAGCGCAGGTGGTGAAAGACATCAAAGAGAATCAGATTTGACAGGCTGCCGGGATCAAAAGACAGGGCGTAGGCATTCTCGACTTGATCGATCCAGGGATTGGGGAAGATGTCGGTGCGAATACAGCCGGGGATCACTCGCTGAATATCGGCTACCCCAGAGCCCAGCTCGACGGTGGGGTAGGGCAGCGCCGCCAGGTGCTTAGCAATAGACTGATGAAAGGTGCTGTAAATGGCCCGCAGAGACGGTTTCTGCTGCCAGGCCTCAGCATTCTTGAGAATTTCTTGATTGTGCCGATCAACGCTTTCCAACCCAGCATCCTCCTCTCAGCCCAGACGACCTCAGCCATCGTAAATGCTTTGCTTACCCTGTGGCACCCCTAGCAGCGGCTTAATTTTGCCTGTCTCAATTCTGTCTATAGTAATGGGTGAAATTAAGCGGCCTTTGCCCAGGCCATTTTTGCTGTGAACTGGGTTATCCATGCCATTACCCCTCAGGCTTACTAACAGCCGATTCAAAGCTGAATCGCTGCGTGCATCTTCCTTCGCGCCCTACCTAGTGCTAAGTCTGTGGGTGGGCATTGTGCTGCTGTTGCGCAGCCCGCTGCAAAGCCTGATGCCCCACGATGAGGGTTGGTATGCCCAGCAGGCCCGGTGGATTGTGGAAACCGGGGACTGGGTGACCCAGGCGTGGTGGGGGGCTCCGGTGCACGATCGCATGATGGGCATTCAGTGGCTGATTGCCGCCTCCTACAAACTGTTTGGGGTGAGTGAATGGGCGGCCCGGCTGCCGGGGGCGATCGCCTCTTGGGGCGCGGTCATGCTCACCTATGCGATCGGGCGGCGGTGTTTGTCTCCCCAGATTGCCCTGTGGGGTGCGGCAATTTTGGCGGCGACCCCGATCTGGATGCAGGCGTCGCGGCTGGCTATTCAGGATGTGCCCCTGACGGCACTGGAGCTGCTAGGCATTTGGGCGCTGCTGCAAGCGGAAACCAAACCTCAGCGGCGGAACTGGGGCTTTTTGGCGGGCAGTACGGTGGGCTTGGGCTTTATGCTCAAGAGCATTATGGTGATTCCGGTGGTGATGGCTCTGGGGCCATACCTGGTGCTGGAGCACCGTCGCCACCGCCACCTGCTGAATCCGGCGCTTTACCTGGGGCTATTGGTGGGACTGGTGCCGGCGATCGCCTGGCTGGCCCTCAGCGTGCAGCGCTACGGCACCCTGCCCCTGGAGCGCACCTTTGGCCTGCTGGCCAACCTGGCCCAGGAAGACTTTCACAACGTCGGCCCCCTCTACTATTTTTGGAATATTCCCCTCAATGCCTTTCCCTGGCCGCTGCTGGCAGTGCCGGGGGTGTGGCTGGGGTGGCAGTCGCCCTACCCGCGCAAGGCCCTGTGGCTGGGGTATCCGCTGGTGCTGTTTACCCTGTTGGCTCTGTTTAAAACCCGCACATGGTATTACCCGCTCCAGCTGCTGCCCTTCGTCGCCCTGCTGGCGGCGCTGACCCTGACTAACCTAGGAGCCCTTTACCGATCGCGTCAGCGTCCTCGCCTGGTGGCCGGTTTAACCATTCTCCTGGCGGTGATTGGCGCGGTGCTGATCGTGGCGGGGGGCGTGGCGCTGCTGCAACCCCAGCGTTTCCCGGTGGTGGGGCTGTGGCGCTACGGCCTGGTGGCGATCGCGGCAGGGCTGGGCTGGCTAGTGCCGCTGGCGGTTTACTGGCGCTACTCTCGACAGCGCGCTGAGACCGCTGCCCTGTGGCAGGGGGGATGGCTGCTGGGGCCGTGGGGGGCGATCGCCTTGCTCTATGCCACCGGCCTGTGGGGCAACTACAACCCCGATGTCAAGCTGGCGCTAGCTACTCCACCCCTCCGGGAGATTGTGGCTAATCACCCCATCCATGCCATCTTCAAAACCGTTAGCCCCGCCGAGGAAGACATGGTGCTGCTGACCTTTTACACGCCCCAGCCCGGCCGCGCTACCGACAATTGGCAGACCCTAGCGCCGGGCAGCTATGCCTGGGTGGCAGCGGTCGATCTCGGTGAGTTGCCCGCTGCCACGGTGCAGCTGGGCCAGGTGCGCGATTGGGTACTGGTGCAGCTGCCTTAACACGAATGCGGCATCGTTGAAATGGCCTACGGTGAAGCCTTTTTAAGTTCATTCCAGCGATCCATCGGCAATGTGCCCAGGCTTGAGAGAGCGTTCCTTAATCATTGCTTGAAGCCTCCGTAGAGTTTGGCTACATTTACGTTCTATTCGCTACCGGCGAGGGCAATCTAGATGCAAGGTCAACAGTCGGCTGTAACGCTGGGCCTCGACCTAATTCTTTATTGCCCGGAGTTGTGAACTATGGCTAAATTTGGGATGAAGATGACGGCAACGGTGGCCCTGGGGGCGATCGCCCTGGCCAGTACCGCAGCCATTGCCCAGGCCCAGTCTCGCTCAGACTGGCTCAGCACTGGCGAAACGATCACCTACGAAGGTTACTTGCTGGCCGATGAGGCTGTGTTTGCCGCCTGCGACGACGACTGTAGCGATCTCGATATGTTTCTCTACGATGCTGAGTCGGGGGAACTAGTAGCCTCAGATACGCTGGTTGATGCAGTGCCTGGGGTTGTCGCACCATACGAGGGCAACTTCTTGATCGAGCTGGTGATGGCGAGCTGCAGCATCGAACCCTGCGAAACCTGGACGGACTCGGATGCTGGGTTTTAGAGGGTGTTTGAAAAGTCCTATAGGGTAGCCAGAACTACCTTGACCACCGAGGAACTACTACGAAGGAATGAGGGTTTTAAGGATCAAGGTTATCCGTACAGGTAACTTTTGTTGCTCAATCTGACCCTTTTAAAACATCCTCTTAGGTGCAGGATCAGTAACAACAGCTAAAATTTAGGTTAAAGCCGGGGTGCGTTAGCGCACCCCGGCTTTAATTTTTCTTTTTTTGGAAAATTAAAGCCCTCTAATGTTAGCAAACTGCAGCTTAATTAGATTGATTACACAACTGTTAGCCCCACTGTTGCTAAGAATAAGGGCCTGGATAACCTACTGAATCTCATTTTCACCATAAAAAGCTGACGCTATAAAAGTAGGTGGGGAAGCGCGTGCTTCTGAATCGCCAAAACATGCAGGATAACTTTGTGCAGATAAGCCGGTAACTAATGGCGAAGAACTTATTCTTGGCTCTGACAGTAAAACTTGACCGTTAGAGTTAATTATTTCTAAAAGTGCTTGACCATTGCTGCTCAACCGAACGAAGTAGCGAGCTGATACACCTCCAAAGTTCTGCCCCCCAAGGTAGTTGACCCAGCATCGGTAGGGGGCAACCTCAGTAGCTTCTGTGATAGCAGTCTGACCATTGACCAGCGCCTGACTAGAGACTCTGTTGTAAACATTCATCTTGGTTACGCCGCTGTCGTTAAACACCCGAACCGAGTGATTTTGGGTATCAAAACCTACAACCGTGCGGTTGAGCAGGTCGCCTTGTCCAGGGTTAGGGCCGGGGTTGGCTCCGGGAAGGAAGAAGTCTCGAACACTGGTGTCGTTTTGGCTAATCAATAAGGCACTGGAGGAGGCATCAACGATTTCGAGGCGGGCCTGGTTGTTACGTAGGTTGCCACTAGCCCGGTATACGACGCTGCGGCCTGCACGCAAGCCAAAGCTTTCATAGCTTATCCAATCACTACTAATAATTCCGTCGTGGCGGGTAACGGAAGCATTGAGTTGTTCAGACCGCCGAGTCTCTCTGTTGTAAACATTCATCAGCAGATTTCGGGAGTTTCTTGGATGAATGCTGACAATAAAGGTATCAGTTTCAAAGTAAAGGGTTGAATTACCTGGTGTGAGTGGAACTGTAGCAGATTCTAGTGACCTTGATTCATGTGTAAGATTTTGTTCACTTTCTACAATAGACTCTGTCTCAGACTCTAATATGGGCCTATCTCCTGGAAGAGATATTTTATCTCCTTCAGTTATATTTTTGCCAGAGTCCATTAAAGCAACTTGATTTGGATTTGATGCAGTAGGTGATTTTGGATTAGATCCACTATAAGAATCTTCATCAAAATAAGATGCAGGAGACCAATTCTCTAGATTTTTTAATTTAAGGAAATTGTTTTCTGTAAATTCATCTGCCATGAAGGCGTCATTAAAATAACTAGATGTCCAAGCTAAAACAGCGGCAGATGCGATAATAATCCAAAATTTTGGAGGAGAATTATAACCTTTTGATAACGCAATTAAGCGATCTAATCCTTCAAGTCTCCTGTGTTTTATAATCTTATTTCTGTGTGGCTGCGGTTGTGATGTAGTTATCCCTGCGGACTTGGCTTTTGGCTTCGTCTCAAGTCTTACTACCGTTTGGCGAATACTCTGAGCTACATCAAGAAAAGCTTCGTCCTGATTTTTCCAGGTGGTGATGGCTTTGCCGGTCTTTGGCAGCGGCTGGAACTCACCAAAGGGAGCCCCATGCCAATCTACAGGGCGCAGAATAACAGGAATTACGAGAGCGTCTCCTAGCTGGTGCCGTTCCAATGCCTTTTTCATCTCAATGCCGTAACAATAGTCAGAAGAAAGAAAGTCAGCACTAATTAATAGCAGAATGACATCTGCCGCGGCTAGTCGCTCATCAGTGATCTGTGCCCAATCTAAACCGGCATCAATTCGCCGGTCATGCCAGGCTGAAATAAAACCTTGATGCTTAAGATTACTTAAATGCTTCTCTAGCTCATCTCTTAGATCTTCGTCGCGGTGAGAGTATGAGAAGAAAACTTCAAGACCCATTCATTTTCTCGGTAGCTTACCCCATGCCAAAAGTATAGCGGCAAAGCTCGCTGAGCCTTGGGAGCTAGAGTGAGGGAGTCTCCTCGATTATGAGGCTGCTTGACCGGTGGGCGGGTGCTGCTCTAGAACCTTGGCTAGGTAGTTGCCGGTGTAGGAGCCGGGCACCTTTGCAACTTCCTCGGGGGTGCCCACGGCGATTAACTCACCGCCGCGATCGCCCCCCTCTGGCCCCAGATCCACCAGCCAGTCAGAGCAGCGAATCACATCCAGATTGTGCTCGATCATCAGCACCGAGTTGCCCTTATCGACCAGGCGCTGCACCACGTCCAGCAGCTTGTGTACGTCGTAAAAGGAGAGGCCCGTCGTCGGCTCATCAATTAGGTAAAGAGTCTTCCCGGTAGAGCGACGGGCCAGCTCCGTGGCCAGCTTCATGCGCTGGGCCTCGCCGCCGGAGAGCGTGGGGGCCGTCTGCCCCAGGCGAATGTAGCCCAGGCCCACATCCACCATGGTTTGCAGCCGCGCCGCCGCCTGGGGAATATTCTCGAAGAACCCCAGCGCCTCTTCGGCGGTCATATTCAGCACGTCGGAGATGTTTTTGCCTTTGTAGGTGACTTGCAGGGTGTCGCGGTTGTAGCGGGCTCCCTTGCACACCTCGCACTGCACGTAGACATCGGGGAGAAAGTTCATCTCGATTACGTTGACGCCCTGGCCGCCGCAGGCCTCGCAGCGCCCGCCCTTAACGTTAAACGAGAACTGCCCCGCCTTGTAGCCCCGCGCCTTGGCCTCGATGGTCTCGGTGAACAAGTTGCGGATCACGTCGAACACGCCGGTATAGGTGGCGGGGTTGGATCGGGGGGTACGCCCGATGGGCGACTGGTCAATGACGATCACTTTATCCAGCGCCTTCAGCCCGTCGAGTTTATCCATCCGCTTGGGGAAGGGAATTTTGCTGCCGAAGTGGTGCTGGAGCGCCGGGTAGAGCAGCTCATTCACCAGGGTTGATTTGCCCGAACCAGAGACGCCTGTGACGCAGACCAACGCCCCTAGGGGAATTTCGACATCCAGGTTTTTCAGGTTGTTGTGGTAGGCGTTTTTGATCGAGAGCGATCGCCCGTTCCCCGGACGCCGCTCTGCCGGCGTAGGAATGCTGCTCCGCCCCGACAGGTAGGCCCCGGTAAGGGAATCCTTCGCGGTCATCAGGGTTTTGAGATCGCCCTCGGCGACGATCGCTCCCCCGTGCACCCCCGCCCCAGGGCCAATATCAACTAGGTAGTCGGCGGCGCGGATGGTGTCTTCGTCGTGCTCCACCACGATCAGGGTGTTGCCCAGGTCGCGCAGGCGGTAGAGGGTGTTGAGCAGGCGATCGTTGTCGCGCTGGTGCAGGCCAATGCTGGGTTCGTCAAGCACGTAGAGCACACCCGTGAGGCCCGAGCCAATCTGAGTGGCCAGGCGAATCCGTTGAGCTTCCCCACCGGAGAGAGTCATGGCGGTGCGGTGCAGGGTCAGGTAGTCAAGCCCCACATCCATCATGAACTGGAGCCGGGCGCGGATCTCGCGCAGCACCAAGGCCCCGATTTGCAGCTGCCGGGCCGAGAGCTTGGGAGCCTCGCCCTCTTCGCCCACCAGATTGCGGATGCGGCTGAGGCACTCGCGAATGGAGACATTGGTGAGGTCGCTGATGGAGTGGGGACCGATGCGCACCGCGTTCGACTCAGGCTTGAGCCGGGTGCCATTACACACTTCGCAAGTCTGGTCGATCAGGTATTTCTCTAGCTTTTGCTTGTGTAGCTCAGAGCTGCTGTCTTTGTACTGGCGTTCGAGAATGGGCAGCACCCCTTCGTACTGGCGCTGATAGCCCTTGCGATCGCGGTAGCGCGAGTCTGACTCTATATAGATCTTCTCTTCGCTGCCGTGGAGCACGATGTGCTGCTGCTCGGGGGTGAGCTGATCCCACCGGCTCTGGATCTCAAAGCCAAAGGCCTGGCCAACGCTGTAGAGCAGGGAGAAATAGTAGGTATTGTCTTTTTCAGACCAGGGGGCGATCGCCGCATAGACCGGCAGCGTCGGGTCGGGCACCACCAGCTCCGCCGAGAACGTCCGCAGGCTGCCCAAGCCATGGCAATGGGGACAGGCTCCGTAGGGCGAGTTAAACGAGAATAGCCGGGGCGACAGCTCCTCCATCACCGCGCCGTGCTCGGGGCAGGCGAAATTTTCGGAGAACACTAGCTCCTTGGGCTGCCCGTAGCTGCCTTCCTCCTCGGCTGCCTGGGGCAGGCGATCGGTCAGAGACACGACGTTGCTGCCTGGCTCCGTAGCAGCAGTCTCCTGGGGTTTCTCCGCCAGAATGTCGATCACCGCGATGCCTTCCGATCGCTTCAGACACGTCCGCAGCGAATCGGCCAGGCGATCTTGCAGACCATCCTTCTTCACCAGGCGATCGACTACCACCTCAATATTGTGGCTGTAGTTTTTGTCCAGCTCAATGTTGTCGGTCAGCTCACGCAGTTCGCCATTTACCCGCACCCGCACAAACCCCTCGGAGGCCAGGCTAGAGAGCAGCTTTTTGTGGGTGCCCTTTTTGCCCCGCACCACGGGGGCGAGAATCTGGAAGCGGGTGCGATCGGGCAGGGCCATCACCCGGTCGATCATCTGGTCGATGGACTGCGGGGAGATGCTGCGATCGCAGATCGGGCAATGGGGATCGCCCGCCCGCCCGTAGAGCAGCCGCAGGTAGTCGTAGATCTCGGTGACGGTTCCCACCGTCGAGCGGGGGTTGTGGGAAGTGGATTTTTGATCGATGGAAATCGCCGGGCTCAGCCCCTCGATCGCATCCACATCGGGCTTATCGACCTGACCAAGGAACTGGCGGGCGTAGGCGCTGAGCGACTCCACGTAGCGGCGCTGACCTTCGGCAAAAATGGTATCAAAGGCCAGGGAAGACTTGCCTGAGCCGGAAACTCCGGTGAACACAATCAGCTTATTGCGGGGAATCTCCAGATCGAGATTCTTTAGGTTGTGCTGGCGGGCACCGCGAATGCGGATAACGTTGTCGTCAATGGCGGCATGGTGGTGGGCTAAGCCGGTATGCTGGTTGCCGCTGCTGTCATTGCTGGACGCTCGGGCCTTCTTAGAGGCGGCGGTTTTCTTGGCGGAAGCGTCCGGTTTGGGCATGTCTGGGGGCTTAGTGACAACGCATGTACCAATTTAACATTTATAAACACTTGTCAAGGTCGTCACCAAGAAGTAGGGGCGGTAACCCCTAGAGACCGAGGCGGTTAGCCTGAGCGGTCAGCCGCCCAAGCCTAATTAGCGCCAATAGCCTACAGCACTCCTTTTGCCAAATTGAACGCCATTGAAGCCGATGCTTTTTTAAAGCACAGCCCCCAACAGTAAAGAAACTGTGTCACCAAGGTCTGCAATGGCCAAAACGGAGTGACCTGCCGGTAAAAATTGACTTACCATCGTCGGCCCTATGGCGTTTGTTGTGTCTGCCTATTGCCGCCACAACTTTAGACGCTATGGAATTGTTCCCTGGCCTGTGCCCTCTGGCAGCAACCCTGCCATTGTGTCAACCAAAGGGCAGGGAAATGGCAAGACAGTAGACTGGACAGCCTCAAACCAACGCAAGTCAGGGCTGCTTCTGGATGCGACCAGCGGAGAGATAATGTCTACAGCGGCCCATCAAAGTTGCCCGTGTGATTTTGCGTTCGATATTAATAATAATTAACCTAGCTTGATTTTAATAATTGATGAATTATAACCAAAAATACGGATTACTTCACTGAAGCTTTAAAGTGCCAGCATCTATAAAATCGTAGAATCAAGCATGCCAATTTTATGGCTGGATAGATCTAGTCGCTCAGGATAAATCCGTCTTCTGTCAGTCTTCAACTATCAAAGAGAAGAGAGATACTACCTATGGGGTTGTCATTTGTTGAAGTTTTGCCTGCGATAAAAATCCCCGACTCAATGATTTTTTCTTACCCCACGGCCCTAGGGGATACGCTGCGCCCGGCAATTGAAAGAATATTCATGCCCGCAGAATATTTGCAACCTTTGCAAGTAAAGATAGAGGTTGAATCAGGACGTACAGGCCCTCGAAAGCTAGGGTCTACCCGCTGGAAGATCTACAAAGCCCTCTCTAAGAGAGTCAAGGGAGACAGCGTAATAGATTACCCAGAGAAGTTTTTGCTTGATGGTCGCCTAGAGCTGGATACTAACATTGCCCATGTCATTGAAAACATCGCGGCTTTGGCCCTGTTTGCTCGGCAAATGCTAACTAAGCGCTTGGGCTACGACACAATTGTCCATGTAATTCTCCGAGAGCGTGCCCCCAATCTAGCCCGAGAGGTCTTTGATACTCTGGGCATTCCGGTAATTTACACTGACGATAGCGTCTACGGTGAAGTAGTCTCTATCTCAGCCTTTCGACCCCAAGTCGATGCAGTATCAGAAGAACCCAAATTTTTCCCTATTATTAATGACGAACCCCTCGCCGAGATGGATGCAAAATTTTACAATATTCATACGACTTTATTTAACAATTCTAATTTTTCTGGGACTGAGTCTCTGGATGCCGAAAAAATTTTTATCCCCCGGCGAGGAAGCCGCGCTCTAGCAAATCATGACGAAGTAGCTCAGTTTTTAGAGGCTAAGGGCTTCAAAACCTACTACTTTGAAGATCTAACCTGCGCTCAAAAATGGTCGCTCACCCGCGATGCCAAGGTTGTTGTCGCTGTTCATGGTGCTGCCCTCAGCCATTTAGTTTTTAATCGTTTGGGGCTGCAAAACCCTGATTTGCCTGGTAGTGGAGTTAAGGTGGTTGAGCTTTATCCTCCCAACTGGGCTAGTCGGTGGGCGCACCGACGCCAGGTTGCCGGTATCAACGGCCAGTGGTGCGGCGTCCGGGGCCAGATTACACCAGAGTCCCTGAAGGATGTTGACTTCTGCAACCTACCGCCCAATGCCATTCGGCCTTCCTTTCAGAATCCTTTTAAGGTTGACTGTCAGTCTATTCAACTGGCCCTCGATTACATTGGGGTAAACCATCCAGAAAAAGAGCTAATTTACCACTAGGAAACCGGGGAATGGGTTGCCCATTCAGATACTCCCTTTCCCCCGCTCTTTCAGCGTCATTCTGCCTGGCTCCCCTAACCTCTAGCTGCACCCAATCTGTTTAGAGGTTAGGGAAAATGGCGATCGCACTTTTCAACCCTATGCGGCAATCCCAGTTTCCGGCTGGGGCTAGCGGGCGGTTACAAATCGTTCTTGGGCCATCGCCCGCAGCCGCTGGATGTCTTCGCGACGGGTGACAGAGAGGGGCACCGTGCGCTTAATCTCTTCGAGCAAGAGGTTGGTGTCGGCAGGTCGATTTTCGTACAGCGCTCGGTAGTGGGCGGTGATGATGGCCTGCTCAATTTCGGCCCCGCTAAACCCCTCAGTGGCAATCACCAACTGGTTGAGATCAAAATTGTCGGTACCCTGCTGCCGCCGCCCCAGGTGAATATGCAGGATGGCGTGGCGTTCGTTGGCCTCAGGTAGATCCACAAAAAAGATTTCGTCAAAGCGCCCCTTGCGCAGCAGTTCTGGCGGAATGGCTGACAAGTCATTGGCGGTGGCCACCACAAAGATCTCCTGGGATTTTTCTTGCAGCCAGGTCAAAAAGTAGCCAAATAGGCGACGGCTCAGCCCCCCGTCAGCTTCGCCGCTGGTTTGGCCCATGCTTTTTTCAATCTCGTCGATCCACAGAATGCAGGGAGCCATAGTTTCGGCCATGGTGACGGCGCGGCGAAAGTTTTTGTCGGACTCGCCCACGTACTTGTCGTAGAGGCGACCGGCATCGAGTTTGAGCAGGGGTAGATTCCACTGGCGGGCGATGGTTTTGGCGGCCAGCGACTTGCCGCAGCCCTGGATGCCTACGATCAAAATTCCCTTAGGGGCGGGCAAGTTGTACTGACGAGCCTGGGGCGTGAAGCCTACTTTGGCGTAGGCGAGCCAGCGCTTGAGACCCTCAAACCCGCCCAGTTCCGACAGGTTTGTTTCAGGGGGGAAGTAGTCGAGCAGCCCCTCTTCGTGGATGACGCGGGCCTTGCGCTCCAGCACTCGCTTGACGTCGTCGGCATCGAGCCGACCATCGTGCAGAGCGGCGTAGGAGACCACCTTGCGGGTCTGGCTCAGGGTCATGCCCCTCAGGGCGCTCACCAGGTCGCGAATATCTTCGGGGGTGAGGTCGACTTTAACGCGCCCCTTCAGCGCCCGCACCACATCAGACACGGCGTTGTAGAGTTCTTCGGGCTCGGGCAGTTTGATATCAAAATACACCGCATCGTGGGCAATTTCGGGGGGTAGGTCATTGTCGCTGCCGCTGATCACCAGGGTGGAGCGGTGGTGAGAAAACTGTTCGGCCACCTCCCGCAGCTGCCGCGCAACCACCGGGTCTTTGAGGTGGGGGGCAAAGTCTTTGAGCCAAAAGATGGCTTTAAAGCTCATCTCTTGAATGTGGCGCAGCATGTCGAGGGGTTCGGCGGTCTTGGGCAGGGCTTGGCCGCGCTTGGTGCCGGGGGGCGCATACTCGTTTTGCCAGCGGTGGTCGGGACTGTCGGGCGATCGCATCAAACCCTGGGCAACGCTCCACTCAAACACCGCCATCTGCATGTCGTTGCAGGCAGCGCTAATTAACCCCTGCACCCGCTCTTCTTCCACCGTGTCGATGACCACGACTGGGTGAAAAGAGGTCACCAGGGTTTGAAAATGCTGCACGCTGGTTTTGAAAGACATAGCTACGAGAAGTAACGCTAGGGCTAAGGTGCCCGCTTTCTCCTACAGGGTTGGCATTGTCTTTTCCGGACTGTCTAGCTTGGGTGGCTGGACGAAGTCGTTCGCTTTGCGTCTCCCAAAGGGAGAAAGACACCGAATTTAGGCTAATCGAGCACGTCAATGCCCTGGCGAGCATAGCGAATCCGCAGCTTGAGCCCCAGGGTGATCTGCTTCATCACCCAATAAAGGCTGGTCAAAATCAGAAACGTGACGAAGATAACAGCGGCCGGTTGCTTTGAGGTCAGAGCATCGAGGGTATAGGCGATGACGCCCGTGGGGTCAACCACCAGATCCCAGCTGTTAAAGCGCAAAAACCGACCCAGATAGATACCCACCGCGCTGAGGGCGTGAATCGTTAGCTCGAGGGGCAAAACCATCGCCTTGGCACCGTGCTGCTTGAGGTAGGCGGCCAGGTTGAGAATCGAGATGACGTAGGCTTCAAACCCCAGCAAAATGGCGGCCGCGTGAAGGGGAATGAACACCAGAGCCACAACCAAAATGCGAATCTGTCCCGAGCTAGTGCCTCGAATCAAATGAATAATGTCGGTGAGCACGTAGGGCGCGTTGGGCAAAAAGACCAAAAACACCACTAGCCCAACCCACCACAGCCAACCCTGGGGATCTTGCTTGGTCTTAAAAATTTTCAGGCTGAGCAGACCGGCAAAGGCCGTAACCGCCAGTAGCCACAGCAGCTCAAACCCGGAGATCGGACTGGAGTTGTCTCGGAGCAGGTTGTAGAGCCCTTGCATAACACGAGGGATGCGAGGCCCCAGCCCCAGCACACCAATTATCCCCACCAGCACGCAGGCCGCCAAAAACCATCGATTGGCTAAGCTCTGGCGACGAAATAAACTAAAGCTCAGCAGCAGCGGAATCGCCGCCAAAAACAAGTTCCATAGAATCCAGCCGCTGTAGACGTTATCAAAGGCGCTGATAATATTGGGCAGGAGCCATCTCATCGGGTCTCAACTCCTAAAGCAGAATTTAATTTAACCCAATCTAAATCTTCAAAGGGCACTGTGTCCGTTCCTGAATAAGTGGAGGAAAATTTGTGATACGTTCGCTTTAGGAATTGTGCCCTTTGCCCAGCAGCACCCGCGCTATAACAGGGAGAGTCTTCTCAACAGCATCGCCATGCCAGAAACTCCTCCGCGTCAGGGCAACACCACTGAGCACCAGCTGACTACTCCCCACGGTAGCCAACCCTACACCGCTTCGGCCCAGTGGCAAACGCTCTACGAAAACGACAAACCCGTGGCGGAGCTGTTCCACGTGGCTTACACGATCGCTGACCAGAACCCAGCCCAGCGGCCGATTACCTTTGTGTTTAACGGCGGGCCAGGGGCAGCCTCGGCCTACCTGCATGTGGGGGCTTTGGGGCCGCGTCGAGTCGTGTTTAACCCTGACGGCAGCCTGCCGCGCCCGCCGGTTCAGGTGGCCGACAACGGCGAAAGCTGGCTGAGCTTTACCGATCTGGTGTTTATTGACCCCGTGGGCACAGGCTTCAGCCGCGTTTTACCTAAGGATGGCGACAAGGCTGAGAAATCAGACGAAAAGCCCGCCGACAAGGATGAGGACAAACCTGACGAAAAGGCTAAAAAATTCTGGACGGTCGATCGCGACCTCAACGCCCTGGGTGAGTTTATTCAAGGCTATCTGTCGGCCCACCACCGCTGGCTGTCGCCCGTGTTCATCGCTGGGGAGAGCTACGGTGGCTTTCGGGTGGCAAAGCTCTGTCGCAAGCTTCAGCAAGACTACGGCGTTGGCCTCTGCGGCGCAGTGCTGATTTCGCCCGTGATGGAGTTTATGCTGCTAGAGGGCACCGACTACAGCCTCAGCGGCTGGGCCACGGTGATTCCTTCCATGGCGGCTACGGCGGTGTACCACGGCCAGGTCAACACCACCGACAGCCCTGCCATTCACGGGGCTAAGGCCGCCGACTTTGCTCGCAAGACCCTGATTCCCTTTTTGGCCCTGGGCAGTACCGCCACCGCCGAAGACCAGCAGCGGGTGTTTGGTCAGCTAGCCTATCTGGTTGGTCTACCGCTGGAGGTGGTGCAGCGCCACCGGGGTCGCATCGACATTGTGGTGTTTGCCCGCGAACTGCTGCGCCACCAGCAGCGCATTTTGGGCCTCTACGACGGCTCGGTCACCGCCATTGACCCCTTTCCCGATCGCCTGATGCATGAGGGCACCGACCCCACCCTGGAGGGCATCGATCGCCTGTTTACCGGAGCCATCAACAGCCACCTGCGCTCGACGTTGGGCGTGAACACCACCCTGACCTACAACCTGCTCAGCTTTGAGGTGTTTAAAGCCTGGGAGTTTTTGCCCGAGAGCGAGTATCGCCAGGGTTTTGTGGGCTCGGTGGATGACCTACGGGTGGGCATGGCCCTCAACCCCTACCTCCAGGTCTACATTACCCACGGCATCTACGACCTGGTGACGCCCTACTTCTCCTCAGAGCACCTGAAGGATTTAATGAACCTCAACCCTGATCTGCGCCCCAACCTCACCCTGCGCCACTTTCAGGGCGGCCACATGTTCTATACCTGGGATGAGTCGCGGCGGCTGTGGTTTGAAGATATGCAGCGGTTCTACCAGCGGGCCTCGGGCAAGTAGGGGACGACAAAAAAACCGACAGTCCCTTGCGGGCTTGTCGGTTGGTTGTGTGTTCCCTGTAGATGACTCGGCTAAAGTTGAGTCAACCTTAGTATCTCTGGAAGGTTCCTGGAAACCTAGCGAATTTGTCACTGCCAGCGGTGAGTTTGATCACAAGGTTACGTAGTTTGGCGGATGTCAGTTGCAGAATTTGGCAACTAGCTATATGAACTCTCAACAAGTGAAGGACGCAACGGCATTAGCACAAACGCTGTAAAGACTCCTCACAACAGGATTGCGCCATATCGGCTTTGGGGCAAAAATAGGGTCACACAAGGCTTTTTGCCAAGGATACCGAGAATATCGCCATGACCGAGTCATCCATGGGCACCGCCGAGGCGCTAGCCAGTATTGCGCTGGTGGCGATCGCTGCCGACGGCTACCTAGCCGATCAGGAGGGGCAGGATATGACCATGCTGCTGTCGCGCATGGCACTGTTTAGCAGCTACTCCAAAGAGGCGATGCACCACCTGTTTGATAGGTTGCTAACGCGTCTCAAAACCGAGGGGCCGGGGGCGATGGTTGACCAGGCCAAAACCATTTTGCCCCAAGATTTGCGGGAGACGGCCTTTGCGATCGCCACCGATCTGGTGCTGTCTGATCGCACCGTTACTCCCCAAGAACAGGCATTTTTAGAAGATCTATACCGAATTTTAGAGATTTCTGGCACCATGGCACAGCAGATTGTGCAGGTGATGACGATCAAAAATCGGGGCTAGGGCACCGCCCCAGGGTTACTGAGAATATTCCATCTCAATAAGGCAATCTCTAGAAAAAGATTTATCTTACTGCTCATTTTTTCATAAATTTGGGGCATGGCAACTGTGCCAGTTATATAAATCTTTGACAAGCTTGCTCATCGCAAGACAAACAAGACTCAAAACGAAGTGGTGGCATTTTTTTGGTAAACCTTGGCTTTAAGCTCGCAGAGACCAAAATGAGACTTTGAATCGGTCCCGCTCGATTCTCTTTTGCTTGGAGAGCAAAAGAGAAAGCTAGAGACTTGGAAACCTCTCTGATCTCCAAATTCTAAGAAAAGTGAGAATTAGAAGGCTATATCGTCATAGCTGGGATTCGTCTTTGTCGTTGTGTTTGAAGTCTGATACCAAATCCGAATCACATAACCCCGATTCACAAAAGGCCAAACCGTAGAGGCGAATGACATTCGCCCTGCCGAATCGGGGGTACCCAAACAGGATTTGGCATGACTGGTTAGAGCATCTGGAATGGACTCGTTGATGGCGGTGGCCCCTCGACAGATGCAAAGCTGAGCCCTACGAAAACCGAGAGGGCTGCCGCGGTCGAATGGGTCGAGGAAGATACGGCTCGCGGAACGACAATTCCTCGGAGTAGCATCCCAAGAGCCACCGCATTGAACCCGACCTACTTCCTTACCTTTGGCTAACCAGACACTGCCATCGGTCGGTGCCCCCTCGTAATTGTCGTGCCAGTTGTCTAAGCACCATTCCCAGACGTTGCCGTGCATATCACAAAGACCAAAGGCATTAGCTAACGGGTGAAAATGATTCACTGGCGTTGTAGACTTCCGGCAAACACCTTTTGGTCCTCTGCCATGGTGACCAGGAAAATTTTCGGGATTATCTTCAAGATCTTCACCACGATAGTTGGCTAAGTCGGTAGTGATGGTTTCGCCGAAGTGGAAGGGAGTCTCTGTGCCAGCCCGGCAGGCGTATTCCCATTCGGCTTCGGTGGGTAGGCGGTAGGTATGGTTGGTGAGGCAAGAGAGTCTTTCACAGAACTCCAACGCCTCGAACCAGGAGATTTGCTCAACTGGGTGGTCATCGCCCTTAAATTTAGATAGGTCAGGATCTAAGTCTGTATTGACTTTCAGGTCTGTACGATTAGCAATAGCTTTCCACTGGGCCTGGGTAACGGGGTAACGCCCCATGAGAAATGGGCGAATAGATACTTCGCGTTGGGGACCTTCGTCATCCCAACGTCCTAACTCGCCCGGTGAAGAACCCATGGTAAAGGTGCCGCCAGGAACTAGTACAAGGTCTAGCTGAATGGCAGGTTCTATGAAGCACTGCTTTCTTTGCAACTGGCGCTCGACGACTAGATGCTTTGAGCGAATTGGAGAAAATTCATAGCTCTGACGCAGATGTTGAGCATAGTTCTCCTTACTACCCCATTTTGAAAATCGCTTGGTATCAATGGCTCTGTACCACCCTCGAGGATTCCAATTCGATTTGTATTGAAGTTCTTCAAGGAAATTAGACCAAGGAATACATCCTTTCTCAGTATCAAAGAAAAATAGGAAAGGAAACAGTCGATCATCAGGTGTCTCAGGCCGGAGAATGCGGGACGCTGCGTAGCAGCGAACAGGACAAATTGCCTTCACAAAACCAAAATATTTGACTCCTCCTTCACTCCCGATTTCAGGGGCAAAAACCACCAAATCGCTTACGTTTGTCTTTAGGAATGAAGGCTCCGCACGTTCTGGCAAACCCCAACAGTTAAAATTCCCTAGTGGAAAATTTTGACGCAAAGTATCACTTTCAAAAAAGCTTTTCTCAGGAGCATCTTTAGGTAAAAGGGCAGCTACTTCCTGAATAGAACGGGCTCTACGGGAATGAGTATGCTGATGTAGTCGATACTATACCGAGTCGTTATGGTGCCTCTGCTCACGGAATTACTAGGTCTATCTGGTGTTGATGTCGAGTCTTATGAGGCCACTGAGGACAGCTTGATTCTCGATGTGGAAGTCCATGCGGCGTCAGCCCTCTGTCCTCGTTGTGGCACCGTCAGTCACCACCTGCACCAGAATCATTGGCATCTCGTGCGAGACCTGCCCATCAGTCACTATGGCCAGACCTGGTTACGGGTTAACCGCCGCCAGTTTAAGTGTGCGGTGTGTGGTAAGCCGTTCAGCGAGGACTTGGAGTTTGTGGGGGACCGGCGGAGCTATACCGACCGCTAAGGATCGTGGATTGAATAAGGTGTAATACTGCGGGTTGGGCTCCTAAGCTAGAGAGGTAGCGAGAGGAGCGGATAGATGATCACCCCCTACCCTGCCCCAATTGAAGCTCAAATGCAACGGTAC
>NZ_JAYGIH010000007.1:0-103776 GCF_034932455.1 Leptolyngbya sp. CCNP1308
GGCCAACCCCCAACGATTACCCAACGCTACTATCTCGTTAACCTCGAAGCGGGCGTGGAGCGCTTTGCTCAAGCCACCCGTAGCCATTGGGGCATTGAGAATAATCTCCGCTGGTGCCTGGATGTGGTTTTTCATGAGGATGACTCCCGCATTCGCAACGGCTATGCCCCCCCAGACCATGGCTGTCATTCGGCACGTGGTGCTCAACCTGCTCTCCCGAGAATCCTCAGCCAAGGTTGGTAAGAAGGCGAAACGCCTCAAAGCCGGATGGGATAATACTTATCTCACCAAAGTCCTGGCCGCGGCAGGGTGAGTATGCGTTTGCCTTGCCGCCAAAGGCTATCGGCTGGTGGGCTGCAACCAGTACGGCTACAACGCCTTCTTTGTCGCCAACGGATTGGGTGACGAGCTGCTACCTGAGGTATCGGTGCAGTCGTGCCTTACCCATCCTAAAGTATTGCAGGGCCAAAAAGAGCGTCTGCCAGCGGTAGAAAAGCTGCCTTGGGTCGAGATGTAGCCCCATCTGTTGATTTAGTTAAACAGGCTACGCGATCGCCGCCATCCTGGGCAGACTAGAACCAGCAGGCCGCATTGCCCTTTCGCAGGCGCTGCCTACTGTCCTTTACCCAAAGGCCCTGCCCCCATGCCATCGTTTCCCACCGCCACCGCCGCTCAGCTCTCCCCCGTGCAGCAGATTGTCCACAACAGCGAAATGCTGGCGCTGATTCTCTCCCACCGCTTTGCCGAGCCGGGTATTCACTTCTTTACCCCCAACGAGCTATCGCAGCAGCTCGCCTATATGAAGTACGACGCTGGCAAAACCATTCCGGCCCACGTTCACAACCCCGTGCACCGCGACGTGTTTCACACCCAGGAAGTGCTGTTCATCAAAAAGGGCAAGCTGCGGGTCGATTTCTACAGCCAAGAGCAAGAGTACCTAGAGAGCCGCGTGCTAGAGGGCGGCGACGTGATTTTGCTGGTGACGGGCGGCCACGGCTTTGAGGTGATCGAAGACTTGGAGATGGTCGAGGTCAAGCAAGGCCCCTATATGGGCGACCAAGACAAAACCCGCTTCTCTGGGATATCGTCTAGCCAGGCCACCATTACAGGCTAGGCAGCTATGGCGTTTATTCCGGTCAACGAGCCCGCCCTCAACGGCAACGAAAAAAAGTACCTACTAGAATGCCTCGACACCGGCTGGATTTCGTCAGAGGGGCCGTTTGTCGATCGCTTTGAAACCGAGTTTGCCCAGCGGGTGAATCGCCAGCACGGCGTGGCGGTGGCCAACGGTTCCGCCGCCCTCGATGTGGCGGTGGCCGCCCTGGGCCTGGGGCCAGGCGACGAGGTGATTTTGCCCACGTTTACGATTATTTCCTGCGCAGCGGCGATCGTGAGGGCTGGAGCCAAACCCGTCGTCGTCGATGCCGACTCGACTACGTGGAATATGGATGTGGGCCAGGTCGAAGCCTGCATTACCCCCCAGACCAAGGCGATTATGGTGGTGCACATCTACGGCCTGCCGGTGGATATGGAACCGCTGCTGGCGATCGCCCAGCGCCACCACCTGGCCATCATCGAAGACGCTGCCGAAATGCACGGCCAAACCTACCGGGGACAGCCCTGCGGCAGCTTTGGCGACATCAGCACCTTTAGCTTTTACGCCAACAAGCACATCACCACGGGCGAAGGCGGCATGGTGCTCACCGACGATGCGGGGTTAGCGGAACGCTGCCGCTCCCTGCGGAACTTGTGTTTTCAGCCCCAGCAGCGCTTTGTCCACGAAGAGCTGGGCTGGAACTTTCGCCTGGGCAATCTGCAAGCGGCCCTGGGGGTGGCCCAGCTAGAGCAGCTCGACGGCTTTGTTGCCCGCAAACGTGCGATCGGGCGGCGCTACACCGAGGGCTTGGCCGGGATAGCGGGACTACAACTGCCGCTGGCCAGTACCGACTACGCCGAGAATGTCTACTGGGTCTACGGTTTGGTGCTCGACGACGAGGTGCCCTTTGATGCCACTGAGGCCATGCAGCGCCTCAAGGCCCAGGGCATTGGCACCCGGCCATTTTTCTGGCCCATGCACGAGCAGCCTGTATTCCACAAAATGGGGCTGTTTGAGGGCGAAAAGCACCCCGTGGCCGAGCGCATCGCCCGGCGGGGCTTCTACCTGCCCAGCGGTTTGGCCCTCACCGATGGGCAAATCGACCAAGTGATTACTACCGTTCAGGAGGTGATGGCGTGAGCGTGTTCAATGCCTATGCCCAGTACTACGACCTGCTGTATCAGGACAAAGACTACAAACAAGAGGCCGACTTTATTCAGCAGCTGCTTCAGACCCATGCCCCTACGGCCCAGCGCCTGCTAGAGCTGGGCAGCGGTACCGGTCGGCACGCCGAATATTTAGCTGAACGGGGCTACCAGGTTACCGGGGTCGAGCGCAGTGAGGAGATGCTGGCCCGCTGTGGCGAACGGCAGGCTGGTCAATCTAGCCAAGTTGCCAAGCGGCTCAGCTTCCTCCAGGGCGATTTGCGGGAGGTGCGGCTAGAGCAAACCTTTGACTGTGTGCTGTCGCTGTTCCACGTGATTAGCTACCAGACCAGTAACGCCGATTTGGCGGCGGCCTTTGCCACTGTAGCCCAGCACCTCAAGCCGGGGGGTGTGTTCATTTTTGATGTGTGGTACGGGCCTGCGGTGCTGCACGACCCACCAGCGGTGCGGGTCAAGCGCCTGCGAAACGAGAGCCTGGCCATCACCCGCATTGCCGAGCCGGTGCTGCACCCCAACGACAACATTGTGGATGTGAACTATCAGGTTTTGCTCCAGCCGTCGGACACCGACACCTGGCAAGAGCTGCGCGAACTGCACCGCATGCGCTACCTGTTTAAACCCGAGCTAGAGCTGCTGCTCCACCAGGCAGGGATGGATCTGGTGACCTGCGGCGAGTGGATGAGCGATCGCCCCGCCGGGCTAGACACCTGGGGCGTCTACTTTGTTGCCGTGAAGTCATGAAGGTTGCGATCCCGGTTTCCTCAGCGTTTCCGTCAGCCGGGGGCGGCTACACCTTTGAGTCAGAAATTGTGGCGGCGCTGATCGACCTGGCCCCGGCGATGCGCCACCAGATTACGATTTTTAGCGGGGCTCAGGGCGACGGAGCCGTGACCCCTCACCCCAATCTCACCATCCTTCACCCCCCCAGCCAGTTGATGACGGGGGCTGGCCCGGCGGCGCTGCGGTGGGGTATGGATCTGGCCTACACCAGCGGTTCCCCCAAGCTGGCCAACCAGGCCGACAAGGTTCAGGCCGTCTTTGTGCGGCGCTTTCTTCAGCAAAACCACTTCGACTTTTGCTGGGTGCTGGCCCCTGCCGCGCTAATTCAGTGCCCGACTCGCCATATTCCCTACGCGTTGACGATCTGGGATTTGCAGCATCGGCTTCAGCCCTACTTTCCCGAGGTGAGCCAGGGGCGCGAGTGGGGCAAGCGCGATCGCTTCTACCGGGCGAACCTGCCTCGGGCCACCTACGTAGTTACCGGCACTGAGCGAGGCAAGACTGAGATCGATCGTTTTTACCAAATTGCCCCCGAGCGCATTCAGGTGATTCCGTTCCCAACGCCGAGGTTGGGGGATGCAATTGCGAACCACGCTTCCACAAAGGAAGAATTTCTGGCTCAGCACGGTTTACCCAGCCAATACTTCTTTTACCCGGCCCAGTTTTGGCCCCACAAAAACCACTACACCTTACTCAACGCCTTCAAAACATTGGTCGATCAGCATGGTGCAGATGTTGCCCTGGTACTGACGGGCTCCGACAAGGGCAATGCAGGCTACATCAAGCAGCTAATCCAGGATCTAGACCTCGCTGCTAGGGTACACATCCTGGGGTTTGTCTCGAAGGCAGACTTGGCCAACCTCTACAAGCACGCCCTGGCGCTGGTGTTTCCCACCCACTTTGGCCCAGACAACCTGCCGCCTTTGGAAGCATTTTCCCTGGGCTGCCCGGTGATTGCCTCCGATGTACCAGGGGCTGCGGAACAGCTGGGCGATGCGGCTCTACTGGTCGATCAGCGCGATGTTACCCAAATGGCAAAGGAAATGAAATCGCTTTGTGAAAACGAAGCCTTACGTCATAGGCTGATTCAAAAGGGCCTAACGAGGGCGAAAAGCTGGCAACCCCAGGACTATGCAAAGCGGCTGATCGCGCTTCTGGATGAGTTTGAGAGTATTCGCTACTGCTGGCCCAACAGCACCAGTCACCCTGGTAACACCTAAGTTCTTATGGATGACAAGGCATACGTTCTAATTCCGGTGCACAACCGCAGGGCGATTACCCTGGGCTGTTTGCAGGATCTCGATCGCAACGGCGACCTGACCCGCCACCGGGTAGTGGTGATCGACGATGGCTCCACCGATGGCACCGGGGAGGCGATCGCCAACCAATTCCCCACCGTGACGGTGCTGGCGGGCGACGGCAACCTGTGGTGGACAGGGGCAATGCGGTTGGGGATGGAATATGCGATCGCCCAAGACGCAAATTACCTCATTTGGCTCAACGACGACTGCCGCCTGGCCCCCGATACCTTGGATGGGCTAGTGCAGTTTTGCGCCGATCATCCCTGCGCCATTGTTGGTGCCCAGGGGTTTGAGCAGGACGATCGCGATCGCCTCTCCTTCGGCGGCAAGCGTAAAACCTGGCAGGGCTACCGTTTTCTGAGCCTGCCCCCCGGCCAAACCTGGCCCTGCGATCTGCTCAGCGGCAATTTGGTCTGTCTGCCCAGGGCGGTGGTGGATGCGATCGGCTACCCCGATCCGCAAACCGGCCCCCACTACGGCGGTGACTCGCTGTATCTGCTGCGCGCCCAAAAAGCCGGGTTTCAGCTCTGGGTGGATAGCCGCTACACCGTCACCAACCACGCCGCCGAGGCGCGCCTGTGCCCCAGCGATTGGCTAATGACCCCCGGAGACCCGTGGCAGCTGGTGCGGCTAGCCTTTAACCCCTACTCGGGGTTGAGCTGGCGGCTGTGGTGGCGGCTCAACTGGCTGGCCTTTGGCCCTTGGGGAATAGTGATGTTTCTCAAAAAGTACCTCTCCATTTTCCCCCTTACCCTGCTACGGCTGCTGCCCGTCGCCACCCGCCAGCGGCTGTTTCGGCCGGGGCAAGTATCCTCTAACCAGCCAACCTGAGGGAGCACAATGGCCGATTCATCAACCCTGAGCGTTGTCATCACCTGCTACCGCGAAGGCGACCTGCTGCTAGAGGCGGTGGAGAGCGTGCGGCGGCAAACCCAGCCGCCTCTGGAGATTGTGATTGTCAATGACGCTTCGCCAAGCGATCGCACCAACCAGATCTGCCGCCAGCTAGAGACTGAGTCAGACATTACCCTAGTGTGGCAGACCGTCAACGGCGGCCCCTCGATAGCCCGCAACGCCGGGTTCGCGGCGGCCCAGGGAGACATTTTGGTGCCCCTCGACGCCGACGATCTGCTGCCTGTCGATGCCCTCAGCCACATACAACAGGCCTTTGGGGCCCATCCCGATGCGGGGTTTATCTACGGCAGCTACCTGTGCCAGCGCCATCCAGGGGACACCCGCATGGTCAAAGCAGCGCCAATTTCGCTCAACTCTCTGCTGCGATCGCGACGGTTTTCGCTCAGCACCAACTGGACGCTGATTGGCACTGCCCCCCTGCGCAAATCCCTGTGGGAGACGGTGGGCCACAGCGACCCAGCACTGGGGGCCGAAGACCTCCACGACCTGGAGTTTTGGGTGCGGGCCATGGCCCTACCCTGCGGCTACTACAGCACCCCAGCGGTGATTTACATCTGGCGTAAGTACTTAGGCAGCAACAGCCGCAAAGTCAACCCCATGTCGTGGTACCGCGTCGCCCAAAAACACTTTGAGGTCTATCGTCAAAATGGGTTAGAGTACCGGGCCCACGAACTGCTGCTGCTGGGCAGCAAATGGAGTAATCATAGGGAAGACATTCGTCGTCATCGCCGCGATCTGCTAGCCTGCATCGCTCGCGGCAATTTTCAGCTCTCGTCGCTGATCGCTCTGGCAATACCCGCTGGTTTATTTCAGCCCATGGCTCAACTGGCCAAGCGGTTTCGCTGAGACCTGCAACAGACCTCAATTTCAGATCCTGGTTGAAAATTCTCCGTTCATAGGAACATAGCAGACTGTATTGCTCTATCCCCGGCGCGCATAAAAGCGGAATATACGCACAAATACCCCATCAACAATTCGGTAATTTTACAGTAGAAATAATTAGCTTCATATAAGCTTCACGTAGCATTTGGAACCTTAAAGGCATCAGTAGGGGTCTATTAAAGTGACTCATTTGCCTAGGGATTACACCATAATGAAACAGCAACATGGAGCATTTAGCCTATTAGGAGCAGCGGCTATTAGCACGCTGGCGTTTCCCGCTTTTGCCAACACTGCCACTCAGCAAACTGGCACACAGTCGGCAACTATTAATGGCAGCAATAACCAAGTCATTCAGGTTATTAATCAGGTCAATATTAGCCATCCTGGCCTGGGCCGAGGGCTAGGCAATAACGATCGCCGCACCACCGTGCAGGGCACTGTACAGGACAGCTACCAAGGTGCCACTGTCGATGGCAACGGCAATAGTGTCTACCAAGAAACCAATCAAATTAATCAGCAGCAGACGCCAGGCCGCACTGGGCCGGGCCGGGGTAACAGCGCTCGCCATCAAGACGATGACGACGATAATGAGCGGGGCAATAGACGCGATCGCGGCCAGCGGCGGGGGCATGACCGCGATCGCGACAATGACGACGATGATGATTAAACTGCTTTGCAGTTAGCCTTATAGATCGCCTTAGCCATTTCCATTACTCAACCAAGCAATTTGCTTAAGGATTGCTGGTTTGATGCTGCCATAGAAAGTCTGCGGCAGAAAAGCGAAGGCTTATCCATCTGTAGTCATGGAAAAATTGCTAATTGCCTAATTCTTAAAGAGTGTAGGCAATTAGCTAGTAATCCATAGCTTACTTTTTCTCTTGGGGTTAATTTTAATCTCCAAAGGTTTGTGCGCCTTTGGAGATTTTTGTTGGCTCATAATCACAAAAGTTTATTTTTTAATTTCCGGAACCTTTGCGTATTTTCACGGGTCATAGGGGGTGTGAATCGATGAAAATGGATGCCAATTAAGAAGCGCAAAAAACTGCTCTTAAAATCAAATCCTTAGTAGTTGAATTCACGAGTTCACTCATTTTCACAATTAATCGTTGAGGACGTTTCAATGCTGAAGCACATCTCTACTCTGGGTCTACTGGGTTTTGCTGCTCTGGGTTTTGTGGCCATGCCCGCCAGCGCTGACACCGCCGTAGTGCAGCAGGGCACCCAAGATATCTATATTCAAGGGGACGGCAACGCTACGGTGCAGCGCAGCCAGCAAGTCAACCGCATTGAGACCCGTGGCCCCGCCGGTCGGCGGGTAGAAAGCACGGGCATTGTGCAAGACATCTACCAGACCGGCACCGTGGTGGGTGACGACAACGCCGCCTACCAAGAGAGCAACCAGGTCAACGTCATTCGCGAAAGCCGTCCCGACAACCGTGGTCACGGTCGGGGACATGGCCGTGGCGGTGCCCGCATCGACGTTCGGAACTAGCCCTTAACTGAGCCACCGCACGCAGAGTCTCTTCTGCGTGCGGTGGCTCCGCCGCACATTTCCTGCTATTGCAAGGAGACGACCATGATGATTTCAACTCTAAAGGTGGGCCTGGTGGGGGCGATCGCCCTCGCTGCCCTAGCACCCGCCGCGATCGCCAGCTCGGTGTCAATCACCACCGACCGGGTGCAGCTTCAGGTGGGCAACAATGGGCAGGTCTACATCCGCACTCTGGCCGACAATGATGGCCCGCTAAGTTTGCCACGTCCGGCGGCAATCGCCCCCCAGGCCGATGGCATTCTGCCGCTGCCCAGGGCCAACTTTGCGCCGGGCTGCACAGCGCGATCGCATAGCTCCCTCGCCACTCGGTCTACGCCGGGGGGCAACGTGGTCTACAGCGAAAACCGCAGCACCACGCGGGTGTGCCAGTAGCCCTGGCCTCGTTCAAACCCTCTATACCGTGCCGTAACTATGATTAAACCTCAGTATCTGCTGGGGCTCCTCTGTGCTGGGGCCCTAGGGTCGTTTGCCCCAGAGGCCTTGGCCCAGTGTGTGGTTGCCGATGTATCTATTCAGGCGGCCATCCACGGCGGCAACCGACCCGCCGAACAGGTCAATGATGTCGCCATTGATGCCGAAGGCCGCTGCGTGGGCAATACCAGCGTCAGTACCAACCGCCAAATTCAGGTGGGGGGCACTGGCGAAGTGCGCCAGACTCGCCAGAGTCGCCACCAGCTGCGCGGCTCTGAACAGAGCGCTGGTTCAGCCTCGGGGCCAACCGTAGCTGTGCCTGTCAATGTCCAGGTCGATGTGTATAACCCTGCCGAACGCCTGCGGCGGTAGTGATTACCCAGGGGAGGGAACCTGATGGCCAAAGACAGTGTCTATCTAGCCTGACTTGGTCGGGGTACGAGCACCGGTTTTTGCAGGCTGTGTCGCTTATTTATGGCCATGGTAACCTGGCCGAGCTTGCGCCTATAGCTAGTCCTGGTGCGGCCTTCCCCTTTTCCTGGAGATGTCATTGTCATGAAACATCCGTCGGCCCTTGGGGTTTCTCTGTTGATTTTGGTGGCGGTTACTGCGGCGGTGGGGCCTTCCTCAGCCAACGGTAATCAGTCGTTTGGGGTTTCCTACCAGGCTCTGAGCGCCATTTTGTCTAAGGCCAGCGCCAAGGATGTTATGGATTCCTACCAACGCCAAACCAATACTATTAGTCTCGATCGCGCCAATTTAGACGAGCCCCATCTACTTTCTGTCAGCGTGCCGGGGGGCGCATCCCTGCAGGGCTATATTGAAATCGATGGCCACACCCGAGTGCCCCTGGGCACCAATTCAGAATTTGTCGATGTCAGCCCCTACCTGAGCGAGTCGATTACCCGCGTCACCATTGTGGGCAGCTACTCGCCCGCCTCAGCCTCGGTGGCGATCGCCTTTAACGGCCCCAATACGGTGGTGCAGCAGCAGACCGGCGGCACCGGACGCATTAACTACCAGCTCAATTTGCTGGTGCAGTAGGATTGAGAGAGGCTTGACTACCTGGCTTCATCTCACACAGGGGCCAGGCAGTTAGCATAGAACCCTTTTATTCTGGGTGTGGTTGCACTTCCACAAACCTGCAAATTTGCCGATGAAAAGCCAGCTGCTGAGCCTTTCCTACGAAATTGAACTTCAGCCGGGAGAGGCATTTTCCCTACCGCCAGATTGGGTATCTGCCCTTGGGGCAGGTCGTGGGAAAGTGCCCATAGAACCTCTAACTGCTGAGGCGATCGCGCCCCTTGCCCGCGACCATCAGGCATTCTTAAACAGCTATGCGGCTGAAGACGAAGGTCTGTATTCTGCATGACGATGTCGTCGGGTAATCCGAAGCTTCCTAACAACACAACCCGGAGCAGACGGGGCTATTCTGACTATTCCAAGGAGGCGATGGGGTGCGATCGCGCCGCCAGGTAGGCCCGGTAGCCTCGTCGCGGGTTCCAGGTGATGGCTCCGTCGCGCTCGGTGCAGAAAACCTCTATGCCCCGCCGCTTGAGCCTGTCTTCCGTAGCGGGATCAATGGTGGCAGACGAGGCGATCGCCACCTTTGGCCCAATCGCGGTAATCACCTCCTCCGCCAGCGCTTCCCCATGCCACCACAACACCTCGCTTTGTAGGCCAGGGTGCGCCGCTACCCAGGGCATTTGCTGCTCGGGGGATAGCTTGGGTAACAGCAGCCAGTGGTGGCGATTCAGCAGATCCAGCTTCAGACCCCGCGCCCCATCCTGTAGGTACTGCACCCGCTGACGGCTCACCGGCTGCACCTGGCCTGCGGTCAGCGGGTGAAACTGTTTGACCGCAGGGGCCACCGCCAGGGCTGAGCTAGCGCCATAGAAATTGCGAATCGGGGTTTTCTCAGCAATGGTGCGCCAGTTGTCGCGATCGCTGTCGTCGCCGTGAATAGCGCTGGTGAGCTGGTTAATGCCCGCCTGCCGCAGAAAAGGCACCACGGTGTAGAACGCGGTTTTGTCGGTGCCGCTGTTGATCATCAGCGGGGAACGCCCATCCTGCACCACCATCACCGCATCGCTGCCCGCCGCCAGCACCGTCACCTGAGAGAGCGTTGCCCCTCGGTACAGCAGCGGCCCCAGGGACATAACAACAATCAGCAGGGCGATCAGTCCCCGTCGCCGCACCGCCCCCCAACCCCACACCCAGAAAAGACCGTAGAGGCCAACCATCTGCACCAGCGAGATGTGGCCCGTTGCCAGGGCACTGCCGGGTAAGCCAACTTCCCATCGCACGAGGGCAATTAGAATCTGAGTTGGCAGCCACAGGGGCCAGGCTAGCAGGCCCCCCAGCCACGGCCATACTGCCGCCGCCAGCCCGCTGGCCATACCGCCTAGACTGATCACCATCACCAGGGGCGTAGCGACAATATTGAGCAGAATGCTGTAGGTGGTGAGGGTGTTGAAATAGAACAAGGCCAGGGGAATCGTCCACAGGTAGGCGGCCAGGGGCACCGCCGCTACCGCCGCCAGCGTGGTCGGCAGCCACTCCAGCTTTTCGGTAATCGGCGTCACCGCCACCATCAGCCCCAGGGTGGCCATCACGCTGAGGCGAAAGCCAATGTCGTCAATCCAGGTTGGGTTGAACAGCAGCAGCAGAGTGACCGCCAGCAGCAGACAGCCTAGGGGTTTAATGCTGCGCTCTAGGGCAATGCCGGCCAACACCGCCGCCCCCATGACCGCCGCTCGCATGACGCTGGGCTGTACGCCGGTCAGCAGCACAAACACCACCAGAGCGGTTGCCCCCGCAACCACCTTGGTCGTCACCGGGTGGGGCAGCCGGGAGGCGATCGCCCGATGGCCCACCATCGCCAGCACCACCCCCAAGATCAGCGACACCTGAAACCCGCTGGCCGCCAGGGTGTGGGCCATGCCCGCCTGCATAAACATATCTTGAATGTCGTAGGGCACATTCACCGCCTGGCGGCCCAGGGCCATGGCGCTAACCAAAGGCCCGACCGGGCTGCCCAGTCGAGCCGCTTGGGCACGGGCGATGCGCTGCCGCAGCCGCCACAGTGCCCACCGGGGCGGTATCTGGCCCTGGTCGGGCAGAATGCGATCGCCCACCAACCCAGCAAAACAGCGCTGGCTAGCCAAGTACTGCCGAAAGTTAAACGCATTGGGGTTCTTGGGCAGGGCCGGTTCGTAAAGCTGGCCCTGCACCTGCACCCGCTGCCCCGGAAACAGCCCTTCACTTTTCTCCAGCGGCACGGTGACATAGAGCCTGCCCCGCACCAGGCTGGGGATTCCCAAAGGATTGTTCTCGGCATCTAACCGGCGCACCTGGTTGGTGGTCAGCCAAAACTGCCCACGACCGCTGCGGGTCAGGCGAGGCAGCGTTTGCACCTCGCCCCAAACAATTTGCTGTGCCCCAGCCGCCTCTCCCTGGGTCAGCAGTTGGCTAATGTCGAGAGGGCCAGGAACCGGGTAACGCAGGCCGTAGTTGAGGGCAGCTAGGAGGGCGATCGCCCCTGCCCCCAGCCATAGCGCCGCCGTTGGCCCCCGCCGCCAGCGACGGGGCAGCACCAGGGCCGCTAAACCTGCTGCTGCGATCGCCCCAACACTGGCAACAGCCACCCCAACCCAGAGATTCAACCCCAGATGACGCACCCAAAGACTGACCCAAAGTAGCCCAGCGCAGTACGCGCTAGCCCACAGCGACCCCGCAATTCCGCCCATAGCTATTTCTCTGCACCTTGCACCCAGTTATTACGTTTAGAAAGCCCGAACCCAATGCTTGACTCACAGCCTTCCAGACGTTGGGTGGTTCCCAGATCGGACTATCCCTTGAGATGTAGGAAATCTCGTAGTTTGCGTTTCACGATTTTTAGTTGCCAACTTTTGAGAAATCAGTAGTATTAATCAGTGCTACATCCAGGGAGATGAGAACCATGACGCAATTGCCCTCTGGTCTATCCACCAGACCCGAGACTTTTGCTCCCGCCAGCGAGTCGAACCTTCGCCTGCAGCGGGCGGTAGAAAGTCTCAACCTCAACCTGGATGACGAACTGCACCGCTATCGGCAAGCCCGCTCGGGTCAGGCTGCCCCTACCCCGGCTCGCCTACAGCTGCGGCCCAACCGCAAACCTATCGACTTAATTACCGTCAAGGTCACCCCAGCGGCGACGGCAGCGGTAGCTCCACCGCCCCCGCCCAACGCCCGGCTGCAAGAAGTTCTCGGACAGGCTTCAGCGCCCAACGGCCAGGTCTACCCGCCCCAGGCCTCTGTCCACCAGGTGCGCCTTAGTCACGGCGGCACCCTAACCACCTATCGCCCGGCCCCAGACGAATATTTAGAAAGTACCGAAGCGCTCTTGGGCAGTCTGCCCACCGCTGGACACCACCCCGGCGAGCCCGAGTACGCCCCCTCGTTACTGCGCCAGCTAACCACTCCCTTGGGAATGGGGGCTCTGCTACTGCTACTGGTAACCAGCGCTGGATTTGGCTATCTGGTGACCTCGCCCCAGGCAATACAGCACCTGACCGACAACGCCATCACCCGCCGCCTTAAGGGTGCCCCCACCCCGACAGCAGACAACAATGCCGAAACCTCCGTAGCCCTAAACGGTATAGAGGGCCAGGGAGAGGACGGCTTCACGCCCCTTGGCCCCGATCTGTCAGAAAAAGAGTTTGCCTCCCTCGATCTGAACAACATCAGCACTCTGCCCTCCGCCGATTCGCCCAATTCACCCGCCGGAGCCGCCGCTCCAGCAGAAACCACTTCACCCACAATGGTCGAGGGTCAGCCCTTGCCAATCAACGGCCAGCGCCCCGGTGAGCCCAGAACTACCGGGCCTCGCCCTGGCGTGCTTACCCCGGCGGGGGGCAGTGGCGGGGTGCTGCGGGCCGAAATTGTGGCCGCTCCTAGAACCGCCGCCAGCCCGAGGCCAGCCGCGACCGCTGCCCCTGCGACGCGATCGGCTCCTGCCCCTGTCACCGCGCCTCCCGCTGTTCGCGTAGCGCCCCCTGCCGTCAATGCCCAACCCCCTCAACCCCTGGCCTCCAACCGAGCCCCAGCAGCACCTGCGACCCCTGTGGCTCCTCCCGCTGTAGCGCCTCCGGCCCCCATTACCCAGGCTCCGCCCCAGGCGGCAGCTCCTAGCTACTACGTGGTGACCGACTACAGCGGTGCCCAGTCCCTAGAGTCGGCCCGCAGCGCGGTGGGCGATGCCTACGTGCGCAATTTCTCCAGCGGCACCCGCATTCAAATGGGCGCGTTTTCCCAGCAGTCATCGGCCCAAAACCTGGTGAATCAGCTCCAGGGGCAGGGGATTCCGGCCCAGGTGATTTCGCCCTAAGTGGGGTAGTGGGTGGGCAGGTGAGCGAGTGAGTGGGTGGAATAACAGCTCAACTTATCCTTACCCCACCTACACAATCACCCACTTGCACATCTACCGGAACCCGCCTGTTATGCTGAAGCAAATCACCGTTGTGGGAGAGGCTCGATGGGGTTGTTTGATCGGGTATGGCGAGTTTTACGGGCTAACCTAAGTAGCGCCGTCAACCAGGCCGAAGACCCCGAAAAGGTGCTGGAGCAGGCGATGGCCGATATGCAGGCCAACCTGATTCAGCTGCGTCAGGCGGTGGCCCAGGCGATCGCCACCCAAAAGCGCACCGAGCGCCAGAGCGCCCAGGCTCAATCGACTGCCCAGGAGTGGTACAACCGCGCTGAACTCGCTATTGCAAAGGGTGAAGAAGACCTGGCTCGTCAGGCTCTTACCCGTCGCCAAACCTACCTGCAATCGGCCCAGGCCATGGATGCCCAGCTCGATCAGCAGCGCGACGTGGTCAACGGTCTCAAGGACAACATGCGGCGGTTAGAGGCCAAAATTTCTGACGCCCGCACGAAGAAAGACCTGTACATTGCCCGCGCCCGCTCTGCCGAGGCCTCCCAGCGCATTCAAGACATGCTGGGTCAGACCGGCACCAGCGGCTCGATCGCCGCCTTTGAGCGCATGGAAGAGCGGGTCATGGATTTAGAAGCCAAATCTGAAGCTCTCGAAGAACTTAGCGGCGACCCCCTAGAGCGCCAGTTTGCTGCCCTTGAAGGTGGATCGACCACAGTGGATAACGAACTGGCGGCAATGAAAAACCGCCTGGCAGGCCAGGGCGGAGCGCAGGATAGTCTGCCACCGTCGGCCTAGGGCGGAGATTAGTCATGACCACCACCGCCCAAAAACTGGCCTTTGAAGCTTACCTGAGCTATGGCGATGGTACCGACACCCGCTACGAACTGGTGGATGGGGAACTAATTCCTATGTCGTTGGGAACTGGGCGTCACGGGGCCATTGTCGAATTTTTGAACGATCAATTTCGGGACGAAATTGATCGGCAGGGGTTGCCCTGGACAGCAAAGGCCATGATGGTGGGTGTGCGTTCGCCTCGGGGTCGGCGTTAGGATACGTCTCGCATCCCCGATATTATCGTTCTACCCCAGGCCCAGTGGGATGCCATGGCCCATCGAGAAGCGGTAATCGATCTCCATGAACCACCGCCGCTGTTAGGGGTTGAAGTTATCAGCCCATCCACAGAGACGGACGATTACCGCTCTAAGCGGTCTGAATATGGGCTGCTAGAAATTCCTGAGTATTGGATTGTTGACCCCATCCAGAACCTGATCACGCTCTGCGTATTAGACCACCAGTTTTACGACTCAGCCGTGTTTCAAGGGAATGATCTGATTCAGTCGCCTACATTTCCCCATCTAGATCTTGCCGCTGCTCAGATTCTAGCGACGTAGGAAACAGACGGCCCCTACGGCAAATCTAGTTCAACCCCAAGGCCGGGGTCGCCCCTTAGATATCGGTTTGGCTTGAGTTCTCTCTTAGCCAAATGTTTAGTGGAATACTTTCTATGCTTTGGCCTATCCTTACAATGCGGCCAAAGCGCTCTTTGAACCCATGTCTACCACTACCGAATCATTTGTGTCCCAGGGCAAAGCTACTGAAGACTATCCGCTCAGTCCCGTACCCGAATTGTCGCGGCGATCGCTGATTTCCCTGGCCCCAATTCTGGTAGGTTTTACCCTGTACTCGGGCACGCTGTTTGCCGGTGGGTTAATTGGCCCGTCGTTTCAGTTTTGGCCAAACCTGGTAGCGCTGATTGTTATTGGCAACCTGATTTTGGGGCTGTACGCGGCGCTGCTGGGCTACATTGCCGGTCAAACCGGGCTGTCTACGGTGCTGATGGCGCGGTTTAGCTTTGGCAACGTGGGGTCGCGCTGGGTCGATTTTATCCTCGGCTTTACGCAGATTGGCTGGTATGCCTGGGGGTCGGCCCTAATGGCCCAGTTGTTCAACACCCTGGCTGGGGTGCCCGAGTCGTGGAACTGGCTGATTATTTTGTTCTTTACCTATGCCTTTTGCTCGACTGCCTACTTTGGCTATCGGGCGATGGACTGGCTGAGCCGGGTGGCGGTGCCCGCCATGGTACTGCTGATGCTGATGAGCCTGACGGTGGCCTCGCGGGATGTGGGCGGATTTGAGGGATTGCAGCAGGCGGCGATCGCCGACCCGCTGCCCCTAGGCGCAGCGATTACGATCATTGTCGGCACCTTTGTCTCGGGCGGTACCCAGGCGACCAACTGGAGCCGGTTTGCTAAGAACGGCAAGATGGGCTTTATCGCCACGCTGATCGCCTTCTTTTTGGGCAACGGCTTTTTGATTTTTTCCGGGGCGTTTTGTGCCAAGGTCTACGGCGAGCCCGACATTGTGCAGGTGATGGCCCAGCAGGGTCTGGTGGTTGGCGGGCTGGTGCTGTTCTTTTTAAATATGTGGACGACCCAGGACAACACCATCTACGCCTTCTCCATCGCCGGGTCGAATATGTTTCGCTCGAGCCGCCGCACCCTGTTTGTGTTGGGGGGCGCTACCATCGCCCTGTTCATGGCCTGGGGCGGTATTTACGAAGGGCTGGTGCAGTATCTGATTTTGCTGGGGACATTTATTCCGCCCATTGGCGGCATTGTTATGGCCGATTACTGGGTCAACCGGCAGGGGCAGTTTCCCAGCTTGGCGGAGCCGCAGCCGGCCTTCAACTGGGCCGGGGTAATAGCCTACGTAGGATCCTCCGCGATCGCCTACCTGACCGGCCAGGCGGGCTGGGGCATTGTGCCCATCAACGGCATTCTGTCGGCCCTGGTGCTCTACATCGTGCTGAGTCGGGTGCTGCCGTCGTCGCGATCGGCGGTCTAGGACAATGGGTTTCTGTCTTTGGGAGTAGAGCCTTAGGAGGACCATCGACGCTACTCTAAGGTCTACTGTATGTGCTATCACCCACCATGCCTACGTCTTCTGTGGCCTCAGACGATGACTCGGAACCTCCCCCTGTGCTCTGGTGGATAGTTGGTATTGGGCTGGGGCTGCTGCTGCTGGGACTGGGATACGCCTACCTGGCCGGAGCCTTTCGAGCAGAACCCGACTACGCGATCGCAGATATTCCCAGCGTCCATGACCCGCGCTTTGCCCTCAGCCTAGAGGGGCTGGCCAACTCGGCAGACACCACCGGACGTCTGGTGGGGTTTTGGCCCACCGTCGATGAAGTCTATGCGGCCCGCGCCGCGGGCATTCGTCAGGCCGAGCATTTGATTCAGTACGAAACCTACTTTATGACCCCGGGCCATCGGGCCAATGCGTTTGCCGAGGGCGTCACCGACCGCGCCCTGGCCGGCGTTAAGGTGCAGCTGCTGTTTGACCACCAGGGCACTCAGGACATGCCAGCCAAGTACTGGCAACGATTGCGCAACGTGGGCATTGAGATCAGGTTTTTTCGCAAGCCCAACTGGCGCGCGCCGCTAGAATACAATTCGCGATCGCACCGCAAACTGCTGATTATTGACGGGCAGCGCGTATTCATTGGCGGGGCGGGTATCTCCGACTACTGGGATGGTACCGCCTTTGATCACGACACCGCCCCCTGGCTCGACTTTGAGCTGGCCTACGAAGGGGAAGTGGTAAACCTGCTCCAGGGCAAATTTTTGCAAAATTGGGCCTCCACAGGCGGGTCTATCTCTCTAAAGGAGGGCCTGCATGCCGTGCAGACAGAGGGCAATACTGCCCTGTTCATCACCGACAATTCTTCCACCCTCAACGAATCATCTATCCGCCTGCTGATGCAGCTTCACATGCTCACGGCCAAGCGGCGACTGTGGATTGGTAGCCCCTACTTTGTGCCCGACCACAACACCACCCACTGTCTGATTGAAGCCTGCCAAAAGGGCGTGGATGTACGCGTCTTAACCATGGGTGCCGCCACCGACAAAACCATAGTGCACCTGGCCAGCCGCGAACTCTACGGCCCCCTGCTGCGGGCCGGGGTCAAAATCTGCGAGCACCAGCCCAGCATGATGCACGCCAAATTTGTGCTGGTCGATGAAGACTGGGTCAGCACCGGCAGCGCCAACTTCGACCCCCGCAGCTACTTCCATAACGACGAACTCAATATCTCAGGCAACTACCCTGAGCTAGCTCGAAAGGTGGAGCAGTTTTTCCTCGATGCTTTAGAGAACAGCCTGTGCCTCACCCCCGAAACCTGGCAAAAACGCCCCCGCGACCAAAAGATTAAGGGCCAGCTAGCGCTCGTCTTTAGAAATCTGCTGTGATCTTTTTTATCCTGATACCGCTAATGACAGCGGGTCTAGGAATGTTTGAGTAAAACTCAGGGAATTTTAAGCGGGCCAATGTAGCATCTTGTAGCATAAGCTGACAAGGTCACATCCCTCTCCGTTAGAGATAGTGGCTTAGCGGCGCTAACCCCACAAAAACTCTGAGTTTTAGAATGATTCGCCCTACTGCCCATGCTGACATCAGCGCTTTAATTTCTCTGGCTAAGGCGACTGGGCTGTTCGAGCCAACCCAGCTCAAAGAATTGAGCACCATACTAACCAACTACTTTAACGGTGACAAAGCCGGGGCATTTTGGCTTACCGATGACGACCAGGGGCCAGTAGGGGTCGCCTACTGTGAGCCTGAACGGATGACCGATCGCACCTGGAATCTGCAACTAATTGCTATTCACCCCAGCCACCAAGGGCAGGGGCGAGGAACAGCGCTATTGCGCCACGTCGAGCAAACGCTGGTGACCCGAGGTGAGCGTATGCTAATAGTCGAAACCTCCGGTTCCTCTGGCTTTGAGGGGGTACGAAGGTTCTACACTAACTGCGGCTATCAAGCGGAAGGGCGTATCCGCGACTTCTACGCAGCGGACTACGACAAAGTGGCATTTCGCAAAGTTTTAGGGGAGTGATCTCGGCGGTGAGGCTACCCCAAATCGATCGCAAATACCCAGTTCTTGTACTCGTCGTCGCGCCCTTCGGTGATAGCGGTGAGTTTTTCCCGCAGGCGATCGGTGACGGGGCGGCTGGTGGGCAGGTTGTACGACTCCACCTTACGCACCGGGGTAATTTTGGCCGCTGTGCCGCTGAGAAATACCTCATCGGCAATTAGCAACTCCGACTTATCCACCGGGCGCTCAACCACCTCAATGCCCAAGTTACGAGCCACGGTGAGAATGCTGTCGCGGGTAATGCCTTCGAGAATGTCTTGCTCGAATCCGGGGGTGATCAGCTTGCCGTTGCGTACAATAAACACGTTCATCCCCGAGGCTTCGCTGACCTTGCCCTGGGAGTTCATTAAAATCGATTCGTCAAAGCCCGACTCAACGGCCTCGGTTTTGGCCAGCGACGAGGTGATGTAAGCGCCGCTGATTTTGCCCCGCAGGGGCAGGCTGCGGTCTTCTTGCCGGTACCAGGAGCTAATGCGGCAGGTGACACCCTCGGGCGAGAGGTAGTCGCCCAGTTCCAGGCCGTAGACAAAGAAGTTCTTCTCGACGTTGTGCAGCCGGGGCGAAATGCCCAGGTCTGAGGTGTACACAAAGGGCCGAATGTAAAACGACTTATCGGGGCTGTTTTTGCGGACGAAATCTTCGATTACCGCCTGAATTTTGTCGGCGGGCAGGTCGTAGTTGAGCAGCCGGGCGCTGGTGCTGAGGCGCTGGCAGTGGCGATCGAGGCGAAAGAGAAGAATGCGCCCGCTCGCCGCCGGGTCAGGAATACCGCGCAGCCCGCCAAAGGCCCCGGTGCCGTAGTGCAGGGCGTGGGTGGCAATAGAAATCTTAGCGTCGCTAAAATCGCAAAACTGGCCTTCGAAGTAGGCGACGGGTAAAAAGTTGTGCATGGCTACGGCTGGGCAAAATTCGGCATCTTTACAGAATAGACCCAATCCACAGCCTTATTAAACTAAGGCCCGGCGACTTACGCCGCTACAGTTGAGCCTGGCCTGGCCTGAAACCGAGCTTCTACACCGCTCTCGGCAGCGGCAGGGGCTCGGCGGGGCGGGGCATAACCAACTGTCTGGGCATCGTTTGACGAAAGGCTTGGTAGTAGTCTTGGTTGGCCTCGCCGTGGAGAGTACGCAGCATGGCAATTGGGTTATCGTGGTGGTCAACCCGCAGGTCGAGGTGGGGGTAGGGGGCTTGATCCATCACGTAGAGGGCGGCGGACTGGCGACCGCGCTTGTCGCCCCCGGCGGCTTCACCCGCCTCTAGGGCCATAAGAAGGCGATCGCTCAACCCAGCCGCCGCACTTTCCTGAAACGCCACCGCCATAGCCTCCAGCACCGCTGGCCCGGTCAGCATATTCCCCGCCACCGACAGGTTTGGGAACGTGCGATGGCCCGCCCAGCCCACACAGTCGCGGCCCGTCCAGGCCGCAATATGGCCAGTGTGGTCGACCAGGTGAACCTGGCGCTGGTGGCGATCGCAGTCATTTTCCAAGAGCCAGTCGAGCACGACCTCGGCAGAAGCCTCGCTAAAGGGGCTTTCGGTAGCCTGGCGACGCTCCAGTAGCTCCAGCCCCCAAATGCCCAGCAGGGGGTTGGTCTGGGCCTGGGTGGCGATCGACCCTACTCCTGCCCGCGCGTGGGGCACCAGCGCCCCCACCGCCAGGTGCTTGGTGGCCACCGCCACCCCGGTCATGCCCGTCTGGGGATCCCAAGCGACAATAGAGAAGGTCATAGTTGTGCCACGGCTAAAGAAATGTATGCAGTACACAGAGTAATGTAATTGTTAGCGGATTCTAAACCGAAGCATTGTTGTGGATCATACAAATTGTTCCCTAGCGGCAGGGCTCTAGTCTGGTTGGGCTGATCTGAAAAGGTCTGTCTTTTGAGAGAGCGCGTTTCTCGTCAACCCTGGCGTGATGAGGGATGGCGATTCAAAGGCATTTGATCACAATGTAGATGCTAATGAGTCCTCCCAGGCGAGCCGGAACAAGTCTTTAGATTTTCATCAGTACTCGCCGTTGCCTTTTCTAGAGTCGCCTTTTTGGTCTGTAGTTTTTGGTATTGCAAGATAGCTGGAAGAATTGTTCCCGAGCGAGTTGAGAGGGCCACTGTTGTATCAAAGTAGGCCACGCGATGAAATTACGCATATCTCGTCCCAAATACTTCCTTCCGCTTTCTGTTCTGTTGATTGCAATGCCGCTGACGGCCTGTCGAGTTCAACAAGAAGAAACTGGCAGCCTGCCCGACGTAGACGTTCAGGTAGAGCCCGGGAACCTGCCTGAGTACGATATCCAAGGCCCCGATGTGAATGTCGGCGTTACAGAACGGACGGTAACGGTGCCTAGGGTAGTTGTCGTTCAAGAAGAGCAAACTGTTGAAGTTCCCTATATCGATGTAGATGTGCCCGGTGCCGAACGAATCGAACGCACTATCACCTCAGAGGTTGAAGCGCCTTCCGGAGGATACAATCTGGCCATTCAAGGTGTATACGTTGTCGATGATGAACTCTGGGTTGTTTCCCAGTTAGAGGAAGTAGATGCTAACGCCCCCGCAGAAGTCAATCGGGTTTCAGATCGAATTGTGCTGAATGCACCAGACATGTCCATACGGCACTTTATCGTCGGTGAACGCCCTGAAAGTATTTTCAACGAGCAATATACCTTCATAGGCAGCCGGGAAGAAATTGCGCCTGAACTCAGTGCTGGCCGTCAAATCTACGATCGAACCACCTAAATATGAGCTGCCTCTTCACGAGAGCGATGCAGATACTGGGGAACCGACATTAACCAATGCCGCCGTAGTTGTCCCCACAGCCCTTAAAACCGTAGAGACAAAAGTCCCTTAATGCAGGGGACTTTTGTCTCTACGGTTAATTAGTAGTTAACGGGCAGCAATCATCTCTGGTGGCAAAGTCAGAATCGTCGTAACCCTTGAGTTTTGCTAAAAAAAGTCAGCTTTGCCCGCCCACGGCTTTTAGGATGACCACTTAACCCCGGAGGAAAAGCCTATGTGCGGTATTGGTGGCGTCATATACGCAGACCCAGCTCATCCTGTAGATCCGCAGATTTTGGTGGGTATGGCCGCCATTCAGCACCACCGGGGGGCCGACGGTTTTGGCTACGACATTGTTGAGGGGCGCGGGGTCGGCTTTACCCATGCTCGCCTGTCAATCATTGATCTAAATCCTGAGCGGGGTCGGCAACCCTTTCGCTCTGAGGATGGCCAGTTTTTGATCGCCCACAATGGCGAATTTTACGACTACAAGCGACTGCGGGCCGACCTCACCTCCCGGGGCTACAGCTTTCGCACCAAGAGCGACACCGAGCTGGTGCTGCACCTGACCGATCGCTTTGGTCTTGACGGCGCGCTGCCCCACCTGCGCGGTGAGTTTGCCTTTGCGGTCTACGAACACCAGCAGGATCGGCTGACTCTGGTGCGCGATCGCTTTGGCGTCAAGCCCCTGTTCTACAGCCTCACCGCCGAAGGCCTGGTGTTTGGCTCAGAGATCAAGGTGGTGATGGCCCATCCCTCGGTGCGGGGTAAGTTTTCGTCGGAGGGGCTCTACCACCAGCTGATGCAGACCATGGTGCCCGGCACCACAGGTTTCGAGGGCATCTATGCGGTAGAGCCAGGGCAAAAGGTGGTGGTGCAGCGGCGCGACGGCCAGCTCATCCTGCACAAAGAACAGTACTGGGATCTCGATTTTCCGCTGCTGGGTACCCGACCCCAGCGCAGCGACCAAGACTATATAGAAGAGCTGCGCGAGCGGTTTGTGGAGGCGATTCAGCTGCGGCTGGAGGCCGACGTGCCGGTGGCCTGCTACCTGTCGGGGGGCATCGACTCCTGCACCATTTTGGGGGTGGCCGCCGCCTGCCAGCAGTCGCCGGTCAAGGCCTTCACTATTGGCTTCGACGACAGCGACTACGACGAAACCGCGATCGCCCGCGAAATGGCCGCCGCCGTGGGGGCCGACCAGGAGATTCTCACCGTCAACGGCACCCAGCTCTACGACCACTTTGCCCGCACCCTGTGGCACACCGAGCGCAGCATCTACAACACCTTCACGGTGGCCAAGCTGCTAATGAGCGAGCATGTCAACGCGGCGGGCTACAAAGTGGTGGTCACTGGGGAAGGCTCGGACGAGCTGTTTGCGGGCTACCCCCAGCTGCGGCTGGATATGATTCGCCACGGCATGGCCCACGCCACGCCAGAGGAGCGGGCCGATCTGGAAGCCTGGCTGGCGGAGAGCAACCAGCTCTTTAAAGGCAATTTGCTGGCCGAGACGCCCCTGGAAGACCCTGCTCTAAATGCGGTGGTGGGCTTTACCCCCAGCTGTCTTCAGTCGTGGCTGAGTTCTGCCGAGCGGGTGCCCGATCTGCTGCACCCCCACCATCGCGAAGCCCTGGGGCGCTACGCGCCCGGAGGGGCGATCGCCGCCGCCCTAGATGAGCGCCAGCTGCGCGATCGCCACCCCCTCGACAAGGCCCAGTACGTGTGGATAAAAACCCAGTTTGAGTCGCAAGTGCTGGGTTGGGCGGGCGATCGCGTCGATATGGCCAATTCCCTAGAGGCTCGCCCCGCCTTTCTCGACCACCCCCTGGTGGAGTTCGCCGTCACCCTGCCCCCCAGCCTGCGCTTTCGCGGCCACCAGGACAAATACGTTCTGCGCGAAACCATGCGCGATCTGCTGCCCGAGACCCTCTACAAGCGGCAAAAATTTGCCTTTATGGCCCCGCCCTCCCACACCGATCGCGTTAAGCAAAAAGCCATGCAGGATCTGGCCCATACCTACCTCAACCGCGAGGCCGTCGAGGCCGCCGCCCTGCTCGACCACGGCGCGGTGCAAACCCTCCTGCACCACCACCAAGATGAGGCCACCCCCGTCGCCGAGCGGGTTCAGCTCGACGCCGTGATCAACCACCTGCTCAGCGTGCAGATTCTGCACCAGCATTTTGTCGCTCAGGATGTCACAGAGCAGGCTAAAGCTACGGCAGAAAAGCTGGGCTGGGCCGATGCGGTGGCCTCGGCTCGGGTTTCTTAACGCCCGGGGGAGTCTGAGCGAGGCTGAATCCTGCTGCGGCAGGGCTGCTGATCTCAGGGTGAAGAAATATTTAGGTATAACGCATCACACCAGCTGCCCTGGGCATCTTGGGATAGAACCCATCCAGGCCGCGCGATCGCGCCTTTACCCGCCATGAATAATGCACTACTCGCCTCTGTCCGTGAAGCCGATGGTCGCTATCTGAGTGATGTTGAGCTGCGCCCCTTCGAGCACATGACGGAGGCCTTTCAAGCCCGGGTAAATCTCTATAACCACATTCGAGACCAGGGCAAAGATCTGGTGCTCAACACGCTGCGGCGGCTCATGCAGACCCCCCATCGCCAGGTCGTACAAGAGCACGCCCAGCAGTGCCAGCGCGACATGACCTACACCCTGGAGTACGTGGCCAAGGGCATTTTGCTCCACGACGAAGACGGGTTCATGGAAGAGTACCTGGTGTGGATGCAGAATATTATTCGCGCCTTCCATCGTCAGTCGGCCTGTGTAGTGGCCTACCGGCTGCTGAAGGAAGAAGTCCGCAGCACCCTTCCCAGCGACCAGAGCAATCTTATGATGCTCTATCTAGACAAGCTCACTGAGGCGCTAGAAAGCGGCATTTAGCGCGATTGCTCCGCTTCGCTCGGGCGGTTGCCTTCCGTTCATAGAGCAGGCCGCTACCGCCCGAGTAACAATTCTTTGCCAGAGATCATTTGACTCCCCAGGTGTCTAATTTGAAATTAGACTATGGTCAGATCCCGTTCATTGATTTCTTGCAGAGCACCTCAACCATGGGAAAGTCTCGCCTTAGTCCCCGTCAGCGATCCTACGAAGCCGATCTGATCAACCGCCTGTCAGATAACCACCAGCTCAACCAGGCCCAGCAGCGCATTAGCGGCCTCAACGACAAAGACCGCGACCTGGTGTCTGAGCGCCTCAGCGGTCGCACCCGAGGCCGCCTGCGTCAGAACTACTAGCCCATCGCCAAGCTTTCCCAGGCTCAATAGTTGAGGCTATAGAAAGTTGGCGATGGGTTTTGCTATGGTGGCGAGGACTGTCCTCCCCAGGGCGTTCACGAACTGTCCCAAAGGGGAACCGCATCCTAACCCTGGCTCAACAACTGTGGCCTAACCACTCCAGGGGAGCAGTTCTTCCCTAAAGCTTGGTGTGGCTACCGTCGCAGAAGGGCGCGTTTTGGGTGTGCTTGCAGGCGCACAACGCCACCTGCTTTTTCTCCTCCAGGGTAAATTTCATCGGCGTGAAGTCGGTACCTTTGTGGGCACCGTTGCAGAAAGGCTGGTTAGTTGACTGGCCGCAGGTGCACCAGTAGTAGTCCCCCGCCTCCAGCTCCATTACCACGGGCTTATTGTCGGCAATTACAGGCTCAGCCATCGGTCTTTCCTCTCTTAATTTATTTCTTGTCGCGAACATCCGACGGCGGCGAGGGAAACTTCCCCCGCCGCCGCAAGTTTGTTAGGCGGCCATATCAAACACCAACACCTCGGCCTCATCGGCAGCCCCGGTCAGATTCAGGGTGTCGAGGTCGCTGACAGCAGCGCCATCCCCAGCAGTGAGGGCATGGCCGTTGAGGCTGACCGCGCCACGGGTCACCTGCACCCAGGCCACTCGCCCCGAAGCCAGGGTGTGCTCGACGCGATCGCCCTCACCCAACGCGGTGGCATACAAACTCACATCCTGGTGGATGGTGACAGAGCCATCGCGGCCATCGCGGGAACCGACTAGGCGCAGCTGCCCCTGCTTGGCTTCTGGGGCGATCGAGATCTGCTCATAGCCGGGGGCAATGCCCTCCGTCTCAGGCAAAATCCAAATTTGCAGGAAATGCACCGGGTTGCTGTCTGAGGCGTTGAACTCGCTGTGGCGAATGCCCGTGCCTGCCGACATCCGCTGCACATCCCCAGGGCGAATGACGGAGCCGGTGCCAAGGCTGTCTTTGTGCTCTAGAGCGCCATCCAGCACGTAGGTAATGATTTCCATGTCGCGGTGGCCGTGGGTGCCAAAGCCCTGGCTCGGCGTCACCTTGTCTTCGTTGATCACCCGCAGGCTGGCAAAGCCCATGTGCTTAGGGTCGTAGTAGTTGCCAAACGAGAAAGTGTGGTGAGAATCGAGCCAGCCAAAGTTGGCGGCACCACGTTCATTAGCAGGACGAACCGTAATCATTAGAGACACCTCCTAGTAGCGTCAATGGATTGGAAACATCCGAATAAATTAACGATATACTGAATCCAATTAATAGACAATACCCAGCATTGTAAACAGATTGTCGCCTTTTAGAAGACAGTAAAGCCATCGTCTTGTTCTAGAAAATCTCCCAACCCCACTCTCCTCACCATCCCCATCTCCCTCACCATCCCCGCCATGGACAAGCTCGAAAGCATGCGCGCCTTCACCCAGGTCGTCGAAGCCGGTGGTTTCGCCGCCGCTGCTCGCCAGATGGATCTGTCGCGATCGCAGGTTAACAAACTAGTGCTCAACCTCGAAGAGCACCTGCAAACCCAACTCTTGCAGCGCACTACCCGCAAAGTCTCCCCCACCGACGCCGGGCGGGCCTACTACGATCGCTGCCTCGCCATTCTCGCTGACCTCGAGGAAGCTGAGCTGGCCCTCACCCGCCTGCACCAGGAGCCACGCGGCAGTCTGCGCATCAATGCGCCCATGACCTTTGGCACCCTGCACCTGGCCCCCCTGGTGGTGGAGTTTATGGCCCAGTACCCCGACCTCTACGTTGAGCTGGTGCTCAACGATCGCCGCATTGACCCCATCGAAGAAGGCTTCGATATCACCATTCGCATTGCCGCCCAGCCCCCCGGCCCTGGGCTAATCGCCCACACCCTGGCCCCTTGCCCGCTGGTGGTGTGTGCGGCTCCCGGCTATCTACAGCAGCGCGGCACCCCAACCCATCCAGACGATCTCAAGCAGCACGACTGTCTGCACTACGGCCACCGCGCCCAAGACAATAGCTGGACTCTGATAGGGGATGAGCCCCACACCGTCACCATCAACGGGCCGCTGTGCTGCAACAATGGCGAGGTGCTGCGGGCCGCTGCCCTGGCGGGCCTGGGTATTGTCATGCTGCCCGATTTCATTGTGGAGAAAGATTTAGCGGAAGGGCAACTGCGCCCGATTCTGACGGCGTATCCGCCTGAGACGATCAACATCTATGCGCTGTATCCGGTCAATCGCCACCTGTCGGCAAAGGTGACCCGGCTGGTGGAATTTTTGGCTGAGAAAATTTAGCCAGGGTAAACATTGCTCAGTCTTCTACGCTGTCAGTCTTCTACGCTGTCTGTGCTCGGTGGGTGCCAACTGCCTTGAATCTAGGGACGACACTTTGACAATAGCCCCTTCATTGTGGGCTTAGTCGTTGAAATCTGGGTAGACAGCGTTGTGCGGCAGCGTAGCCAAAATAGTCTAAGGATCGGCCCAGTTCCTTTCAAAACAAACATGGCTCAAGGGTTCTGGTTCGCCCGATCAGAGCGAAGGCAAAGCAAGGGTTAGGCGCTGACCTGAATTCTCGCCACCAAGTAGACCAGGGGCGATCGCCACTGCACCGTTTGCCCCTGCAACTGCCGCTGGCAACTCTGATGAATCGTCGCCAGATCTTTCTCAGGCAGATGCTGCGCCAGCTGATCGCGGTAGCTAGGCGGGGTGCCGCCCACCGCAAACCACCGCTGCAACAGCGCTGACGACACGTAGATGCTGCTGTGCAAAACATCCTCCGTGAGCTGCACGGTAAAGCCCGCTTTGAGAAACAGCGACTCTAGGGTGTCGGCCTGCCAGTTGAAGCGAGGGTCGGTGGTGGAATGGGCGATTCCCGAAGGGATCACTCCGTGAATCGCCTCCTCAGCCTGGTGCCAGCGCTTGACCAGGGCTTTGCTCAAATCGGCAGTCTCTACCAGGGCCGAAATCCGCTGGCTGTGGCGGGGAATGGTCTCGGCCAGCAGCACTACACCTTCTGGAGCCAAAAGCTGCTGCACAATCTCGATGAAGCGATCGCGGTTAACCACCTGGGCAAAGGCATTGCGGCCCACAATCCGCTCAAAGCGAACGCCTGGCGTGTGGGCCGCCAGGTACGCCGCCAGCGCCTCAAAGTCGGCATGTACAAACACGGGACGGATCAGTGCGGGGAGCTGGGCCGCCTGTTCAGCCAGGGCGGCTTCGTCCTGGGCGGTGTGTACGCGGGCGTAGACGCCCCCCTCGGGCACCTGGCGCAGAGCCTCCCAGGTGAGCAGTCCGGTGCGGGCGTTGAGGTCGAGAATGCGGTGATGGCGCTGGGGTGGAGCCAGAGCAAAGATGCGATCGCGCAGTTCCCCTAGCTGCTCGCCCGCCTGGCTGAGGGTGCGCTGGAGCCAGCGATCGCGAGCCGGGTCATCGGGGCTGTAGGTGAGCGCTTCTGGCAGTGCGCCACCGCCATCCACCATCGCCGCTAGCTGGGCTTCGCGCCGCTGGGCCACCTGGGTTTGAATTGAGGCCTCGTAGCCCTGATCCGACGGCTGGTAAAACACCTGCCCCTGCAAGCCGCTGGGCAAATACTGCTGCTCTACCCAGTGCTCTCGATAAGAATGGGGGTAGAGGTAGCCTTTGCCGTGGCCAAAGCCTTTGCTGTCGCGGTTGCCGTCTCGCATGGGGTTGGGCACCTCCGCTTCGCGCTCCTGCTCGATGGCGGCGAGGGCATCGAAAAAGCCCATGGTGCTGTTGGATTTAGGGGCCGTCGCCAGGTACAGCGTCGCCTGGGTCAGGGGATAGCGGCCCTCGGGCATACCCACCCGGTCGAAGGCAGCAGCGCAGCTAGTCACCACCGTCACGGCGTGGGGGTCGCCCAGGCCAACGTCTTCGCTGGCCAAAATCACCAGGCGGCGAAAGATAAAGCGTGGGTCTTCGCCCGCGTAGACCATGCGGGCCAGCCAGTAGAGCGCCGCATCGGGGTCAGAGCCGCGCACGCTTTTGATAAAGGCGCTGATGGTGTCGAAGTGGGCGTCGCCCTCTTTGTCGTAGAGCACCGCCCGCTGCTGAATTGACTCTTCGGCCACATCCAGGGTGATCAGAACTTGGCCAGTCCCATCAGGAGGAGTAGTTTCAACCGCCAGCTCTAGAGCATTGAGGAGGGCGCGGGCGTCGCCGTTGGCTACATTCACTAGGTGATCGAGGGCGGCGGGCTCAAGGTGGATGGGGCGATCGCCGTAGCCCCGTCCCCTGTCCGCCAGTGCCTGCTCCACCACCCGATACAGATCTGCTGACTCCAGCGGTTTGAGCTGAAAAATGCGCGATCGGCTGACCAGCGCTTTGTTGACCTCAAAATAGGGATTCTCGGTGGTCGCCCCAATCAAAATCACCGTGCCGTTCTCTACCCAGGGCAGCAGCGCATCCTGCTGGGCCTTGTTGAAGCGGTGCACTTCGTCGATAAACAGAATCGTGCGCCTGCCGTACTGGCCGCGCAGGTCTTGGGCCGCTGCGATCGCCTCGCGAATATCCTTCACCCCCGCCAGCACCGCATTTAGCGCAATGAAGTGGGCGCTGGTGGTGTTGGCAATAATCTGGGCCAGGGTGGTTTTGCCCGTGCCCGGTGGGCCAAAAAAAATCAGCGAGGAAAGCTGATCGGCCTGAATCGCGCGCCGCAGCAGTCGCCCCGGCCCCACCACCGCGTCTTGACCAATGAATTCGTCCAGGGTGCGAGGCCGCAGCCGCGCGGCCAGCGGGGCATCCCGGCCAATCTGCTCTTGGCGGTTATGGTCAAAGAGATCCATTGGGGTAAGGCATCCCAGAAGGCCAGTCAAATCAATGCTGGCAAGGCTGTCTCCTAATGGTATAGCCCTAGGTGCTGCCCGTAAGCAAAGGCCAGCGCCGCTGCCGAACTCCCTCAGTCTAGATTGCGACCTAGCTTGAGCTTAGCGTCCTATCCGGCCAGGTAAGCTTTCAAGTCTTGGCGGGCATAGCGCAGTTTTTTGATGGCGTCGCGCTCGATTTGACGCACCCGTTCGCGGCTGACATTGAGTTGCTGCCCCACCTTGGAGAGAGACAGCCCTTCGCCAGTGCCAAGGCCAAAGCGCAGCACCAGCACCTCGCGCTGCTGGGGTGTGAGGCGGTCGAGAATGCGGAAGATATCTTGCTTGAGGCTGTTTTGAGCCGCGTACTCCTCGGGCGATCGCCCCTGTTCATCCTCCAGCATATCGGCTAGCTCGGTGTCGCCCTTGTCGCCCACTAAGGCGTTCAGCGACATCGGCTGCTGCGACTGCGAGAGAAACTGACGCACCTGCACCAGAGGCATATCCAGGTGGTTGGCCACCTCTTCGAGAGTGGCGGTGCGGCCTAGCTCTTGGGCCAGGTGGCGCTGGGCACGCTTGATCTTGGTCAGCTTTTCGAAAATGTGGATGGGCAGGCGAATGGCGCGGCTTTTTTCGGCGATCGCCCGCGTTACCGCTTGACGAATCCACCAGTAGGCGTAGGTCGAAAACCTAAAGCCTTTGGTGGGGTCAAACTTCTCGACCCCGCGCTGCAGGCCCATGGTGCCTTCCTGTACTAGATCCATCAGATCTAGGTTGCGCTTGGTGTATTTTTTGGCAATGGAGACCACCAGACGCAGGTTCGCTTCTACCATGCGGCGGCGAGCGGCTTCGCCATGCTCAATCTGTTGTCTCAAATCATCGACTGACATATGGGCCGCCTCGGCCCACTCATCCACCGAAGGCTCATGACCCAGGGTGTCGGTAAGCTGGGTCGATATCTCGGTGAGACGATTTAGCTGCTGCACATGCTTGCCCAGCGAAATCTCTTCGTCGCGGGAGAGGCGGGGAATGCGGCCAATCTCTTTCAGGTATGCCTGAACAGAATTGCTGGAAGCGGAAGTAGCTAGGGCCATGGGGAAATCAGTAGTGGCAATCAACTTACCTGCCACTATGACAAGACCGGCCATTCCATGCCTCTACCCAAGGGGAGGAAGGCTAAGGATACCTTAAGGTCTACAGTTGGCCCCGCTGTACTCTACCTGTATCGGCAGCCAGTGGGCCTGGGGGTTGGGCAGGGTGCCGCCAGGGTTAGGCTCAAAGCTGCGCTGTAGGGCCAGTTCTAGCGCTTTTTCATCCAGCACTGTGTAGCCTGTGCTGTCGAGCAAAACCGGCTCTTTGACTAGCTGGCCAGAGGCATTGACAATTACTCCAACTAGACCCTCAGCGGGGGCTGGCGTCAGACAGGTGGCGATCGGGTAGGGCACCTGCAAGGGAGCGAGCTTTGTGCCCAAAACAGGTACCTCGGTGTCGCTTAGACCCTGCCCTTCGGTCTCTAACCACGTCGGCACAACCGAGGTGTGAAAGGCCACTTCGTTGGCCACAAGCGACTTAGCCTGCTGATTAAATTCGTACTGCGCCGGATCCCGCAGGCGATCTTCGAGGGTGGCGGGTAGTGGCTCCGGGGGCACTGGCTCTAGAGTTACCTCATTCGTGGGTGGCGCAGGCGGCGCGGCCTCTGGCTGCTCTACCTGAGACTGTGGGGCAGCGGGAGCAGCGGGAGGCGCAGAACGAACTAAGGGCGGTGCTTTGGGCGGGGGAGCCTGGGTTGCCTGGGGGGCTGGGGCTACTGCGATCGCCTCGGCGGAGGGCTCAGCGGCAGCCGGTAGCCGCACCACCCCCACAACCGATGACGAATCGGTGATCTCGGTCAGACTCTCAGCGGGCTCTGGGGTAGTCTCGGGCACAGGCCAGGCTAGCAGCACGCCGTGCAGCCCGATCGAAAACAGCGCCAGCAGCCCACCCCCCGACCACCGGAGAGAGCGCTTACCCACCCTGAGCTTGAAAGGAAATGCCATGGTCATGCCCGTTGCTCTGCACCCAAAAATGTTAGCGAAACGTTAGCGTTTGACGTTCTAAAGGTGGCACATCTTTTAGATAGCGTTATCAGTAAGCAGACAGTTTTTATATTGTCGTTATTTGCCGCTACGCTAGGGCTGTTGAGGCTCTACCACAAAGGCTCACAACCATGCGGCGAGAAGACTTGACCCTACTCACGGCAGGCCTGCTGCTCGTGCTAACAGCCATCCTTTTAATCGCCCTGGAGCCTCGCCAGGCATCCGTTGCTCCATCACCCGAGGCCAGTGCTGTGCCCACCCAACTGTTGACCGACCCGTTTTTGCAGTACCCCACCCCTGGCGCGGTGCGAGTAGTGTGGTTTACCGAGTTTGAGGGCCGAGACCACCGGGTGCGGTGGGGTACCCCCAATCAGCCATCCGAGGCTAATCTACCCAATCAGGCGATCGCGATCACCACCCGCCTGGCCCGCACCCGAGAAGATAACCAGTCTCGCCTTGACCACCCCAATTTCTCTGACCTAAAGCAGACGGTAGCGCGCCCGATCTGGCGGCATGAAGCCGTGGTGACAGATTTATCGCCGGGGCAGCGGGTGCCCTACCAAGTGGCCAGCACTGGGCCAGACGGCACAGTGGCCAAAAGCCGTGTATTCACCCTAGCTGGGGCTCCCCCAGCCGGGCAGCCCCTCAAGATTTTACTCACCTCTGACCACCAAAACATGCCTATGGTTGCCGCCAATCTGCAAAAGGTGACCGAGACCCTGGGCCAAGTAGACGCGGTGTTTTTTGCGGGCGATCTGGTCAATATTCCCGATCGCGCCTCCGAGTGGTTTGACGACAGCCGGGGCTGCGGCTTTTTCCCCTGTTTGCAGGGCAATACCAGCTATGCCCTAGAGCGCAATGGCCGTACCACAAACTACCGGGGGGGCGAAATCATTCAGCACGCGCCGCTGTTTCCAGCCCTGGGCAACCACGAGGTGATGGGCCGCTTTGCCGCTGCGGCCCCCCTGGGCGAGCAGTTTAACCAGCCCGTGCCCCGGCAGGTGGCGGTCGGCCTGTATGAAGCCAACGCCGACCTATTTAACCCCAGCGGCGACCCCGTCCTGCGCCGTCAGTGGATGATCGACAATTCCTTTAACAGTGAGACCTACGAAGCTCTATTTAGCCTGCCGTTGACCCAGGTACCCAACCCCGATCGATCCGAGACCACCAGCCGCTACTACGCCATCACCTTTGGCGACGTTCGCCTGGTGTCGCTCTATATCACCCAAATCTGGCGACCCTACAGTCTAGATGCCACCGCGCGGGGCCGCTACCAGGAGCGCGAAGCCGACCTGGGCACACCGCAGAACTGGGGCCACGGCCAGCACATCTTTGACCCGATCGAGCGGGGCAGTTTGCAGTACCAGTGGCTAGAGCAAGAGCTGGCCAGCGACGCCTTTCGCCAGGCCAAGTACAAGGTGGTGATGCTGCACCACCCGCCCCACACCCTGGGCGACAACATTGTGCCCGCCTTCACCAACCCCGTGCGCCGCTACGATCGCGACGATGAAGGCCGCCTCACCGCCGTGCGCTACGAGTACCCCCGCGCCGACGACTACATTGCCCGCGACCTGGTGCCCCTGCTAGAGCAGGCCGGGGTAGACCTGGTTTTCTATGGCCATTCGCACCTGTGGAACCGCTTTGTGTCGCCCCAGGGCACTCACTACCTGGAAACTTCTAACGTGGGCAATTCCTACGGCGCGTTTTGGAAAGATAAATCTCGCCCGGTGCCCCCTGAAACTATCGAGGGCTCGGCGGTGACCTACTCCCCCACCGACTACGTGGCCCAGGGCGACCCCAACGGCCTGGAGCCAGTGGTGCCCACGATCGCCCCGCTGCAAGACGACAGTGGCCATCCACTACCCTACCTGGCCAGCAACGACATCACTGCCTTCAGCGTGTTTGACACGGGTATGGGGACGATCAGCAGCTACTACTTTGACACCCGAGAGCCGAACTCAGCGGTGGTGAAGTTTGACGAGTTTGCCGTAGGCCGATAATCGGACGAGGGAATTGGATTTTTTGAGTATGGCTGTTGGTTATTCTGCCTCTTTTTCTCACACCCTCAAATTCCCCGCCCTGCTGCATCTTCGTAGGGTTCGGTAGCGAGAAAGTGGCCAATTAGGTAGAGCGAGCCGCACAGCACCTTGAGGGGAGCCGGGGACGGGGCGATCGCAAGCAACCCATCCCAGAGAGAACTGTGGACTTCGCACTGGGCCAGGTCAGGGCAGACCGATCGCGCGATCGCCCCCAGATCCTCCGGCACTGCCGTCTCGTGCCCAGGCACTGGCACCAAATGTAGGGCATCCCCGGAACGCAGCAGGGCAGCAAAAATATCGCGGTGGTCCTTGGTCGAGAGCATCCCCATCAGCCACACCGTCCCCGCCCGATCCCCCACCCAACTGGCCCACCAGCTATCGACGTACTGGCGCAGCACCTCGGCGGCGGCGGGGTTGTGGGCACCGTCGATCAGCAGCGGGTATATCTCCGGTTCCTCTCCCCAGATCACCCACTGCAAGCGTCCCGGCCAGCGAGCGTTGGCCATGCCTTGGGCGATCGCAGCGTCAGAAATGCTCCAGCCCTGGGCGCGCAGAGTTTGTAGGGTGGCGATCGCGATCGCCGAATTGGTCAGCTGATGCTCGCCCAAAAGCGCCAGGGGATAGGTAATGCCCTCGTCGCCCTGGTCATAGCGGGCCTGACCGTTGCCTAGAGATACGGCGGGCGCGGGCCATACCGCCGGACAGCCCAACTCGGCCAGACGGGCCCGCACCACCACCTCGGCCTCAGTGGGCAATGGGCCAATCACTGCGGGACGCCCCGGCTTTAGCACCCCCGACTTTTCGCGGGCAATATCGGCCAGGGTGGGGCCGAGCCGCTGCCAGTGCTCGCGGCTGAGGGAGGTAATCACGCTCACCAGGGGCGCATCCACCACGTTGGTAGCGTCGAGTCGCCCCCCCAGGCCCACCTCCATCACCGCCACATCGACCCCAGCCTCAGCGAAATGCAGCCAGGCCGCCGCCGTAAACACCTCAAACTGGGTGGGCGAGGGGTGGGATGGGTCTATAGCGGCCACCACCTGCTCCAGCCGATCGATCAAATCCGGCGCGGCAATGGGGTCGCCATTGACGACAATGCGCTCGCGCCAGCTCACCAGGTGGGGCGAGGTGTAGCGCCCCACTCGATACCCCGCTGCCCCCAGCACCGCTGCCAGGTAGGCACACACCGACCCTTTGCCGTTAGTGCCCGCCACATGCACTAGCGGCACCCGTTCTTGGGGATTGCCTAAGGCTCCCAGCAATCGATGAATACGCTCTAGCCCCAGCTCTACCCCAAACCGCCCAAAGGGAGCCAGGACGCTCTCAATCTGTTGCTCTTGCTCAATCTGGGACGGCTGATACACAGGCAGTTCTCTCCGCCCACGAGGGACGAGGTAGCTTGGTCATTAAGCATCTTATCTGAGGGCGATCGCCCCTCACCTACCGGCTCCCTCGCGATCTAGCTGCACCAGCATAAACTTGCAAGGATGGGGTGCGATCGGGCATAAAAAAGGCGCAGCTTAGGCTGCGCCCGGTTGAGGCGTTAAACCAGGGGCAGGGGCTACACCGCTTCGGTGTTTTTCTCCCCGGTGCGAATGCGGACGATTTCATCTACGGGGCTGACAAAAATTTTGCCGTCGCCAATTTCGCCAGTGCGGGCAGCAGAAATGATCTTGTCTACTACGGTATCGACCTGGGCCTCTTCAACCACAATCTCAATCTTGAGCTTCTGGAGGAATTCAACGGTGTACTCCGAGCCTCGGTAGCGCTCGGTCTGTCCCTTTTGGCGACCAAAGCCGCGCACCTCCGACACAGTCATACCCACAATACCAGCGTTGACCAGGGCAATCTTGACCTCGTCGAGCTTAAAAGGGCGAATAATAGCTTCTATTTTTTTCATAGATCCAACCAGGGTGCTTCAGCGGGTCTCTCTGTAAACCTCATCCCAGCCCAGAAGTGGAGGTTTACCTATGGCAAAACTACAGATCGCGAGCTGGACTTGGTATAGCTTCGGTCTATGTGTATCGGGCCTGACCCCTACAATACTGTATCGTCAGCTACAAAAAGTCAGGCAAGCGGAGTCACAGCGGCTGGAAAAGCAAGCTACAGGCGGTAATCCAGCCCTTTAGCGAGAATTGCTCAGCAGCGGCTTCATAATCAAGAAACCAGCCCCAAAGGCGCTGATCACAATCAGCAGAATGGTTGCCGCCAGCCACAGCCCGCTGAGATCCGACGATCGCTGGCTCAGCTGACCAGGACGGCTGGCATCGATGCGCTCTTCGGTGTAAAGCCGCTGAGGCGCTGCTTGAGGCCGCTTGGGAGGCATTTTGGGCGTTTTTTTGCCCTTGGGCTTCACCATTTGAGTCAGCTGGCTTGCCAGGGTCGAGACCCCCTCCCCCATAGATTCTGATAGCCGTTCTGGCAGAGAGGCCGAAGCCGCTTCGTCCATAGAATAGCTAGCGGCCATCGCCGGGGCTTCCATACTCAGAGGTGCCGTCAGCGGGCGGGCAATGCTCTCCGGCTCAATCGCCTGGGGCTGGCTGACCTCGATCGCCTGCTTGAGCCGGGCCGCCGAGTCCGCAAAGCGAATCATTTCCTGGCGCAGCACCTGGTTTTGCTGGTTGAGCTGCTGATTTTGCTGGGTCAGCGAATCGACCATAGCCTGGGTAGCGCGCAGCTCCGTGGCTAGCTCACGGTATACCGAAATAGGCACCGAAGGAGCCTGACGGCTGCCCTGGGGTGCTTCTGGGGCCACGGCTCCAGGATAAGCAGATTCGGAAGAAAAGGGTACGTTCATGATGACGGTAGAAGGGGCGTTTAAGAACGAAGAATAAGCCTGAAAATTGGTCTGCCCAAGGGTAGTTCACATTAGAGCAATTGCACCAGTTTTAGTCAAGAAAAGTTTTGGCCCTGATAAATTCCATTCTGACCACTGAATTTGGACAACGGTCTCACCCAAGGAGTGATTTGGCATCCAAGGGCAAATGGTTCCAGGGGCCAGGACAGTTCTGACTGCGAAAGCAACCGAGGATTTTGCCCCTTCCCAAGGACACAGATGTTGGGAAGGGTGTTGCTTGAGCGACTTCTGGAAAACAATTTTTCAACTGGTGGGCACTGCCCACCCTACGGTAGCCTGCCCTCAGCTAGGTGGCTACCGAAAGTTCTAGGGCAGTGGCTAGGGCCTTGCTATCGGCCACAAAGCCAAAGCACTGGTTGACGTTATAGACGGTGGCCTGGGTGCAGTAGTCGGGGGAGGTGGTGGCGCTACAGTCGCTTAGCAAAACGCAGTCGTAGCCGAGAAAATTGGCGTCTTGCAGGGTGGCCAGAACGCATTGATCGATGTTCACCCCGGCGAAAAGCAGGGTAGTTTTGCCCAGGTTGCGCAAAATGCTGTCGAGGGGCGTATCCCAAAAGCCGCTCATGCGGTACTTGTCGACCCAGATGTCTTGGGGCTGAGCTTCTAGCTCATCCACTACCGCCGCCGCCCAGCTGCCTTTGGTGAGCACGGGGGCACCGTTGGCCGGTAGGGGGTCGCCGAGACCCACACCGGCCCCGCTGGGGTTGTAGACGTGGTGTAGACCAGCGCTCAGGTTGAGGCGATCGCGGCGGTTGCCCCAGTTGACCCACACCACTGGCACCTGGGCCAATCGCAGTTTAGGCAGCAGAGATTGCAGGGGCTGTATCGCCTGGCGGGCAGGGGTTACGTCAACGCCGATGCTGGCCAGCCAGCCGTCGGGGTGGCAAAAGTCATTCTGCATATCGACCACCAGACAGGCAGTTTTGGCGAGGTCAAACCGCACCTGCTTGGTCTGGGTGACTAGGGTGGTCAGTCGAGGCTGTAGCTCTTGACGGCTGATGTCGGCAACCTGGTCGTTGACCCACCAGGCATTGGGCGGGTGACCCAGAGGGCGAAGGTTTGATGCATCCATGGCGACTATGCTGGGAGTGGGATGCAGACTATCTCACCTGGAGGGCTAGCACAGCTAGTAGGGCGGTTACGGCATAGGCCGCCGCCACAACCTGAATTTCAGAACAGCCCGATAGCTCAAAGTGGTGGTGGAGCGGAGCCATCTTAAAGAAACGCTTGCCCACGCCGTCGGAGCCTTTGGTGGCTTTGAAGTAGCCCACCTGAATGATCACCGACAGGGTTTCGGCAAAGAACAGCAGGGTCAGCACTAGCAGGGCAAACAGGTTGCCGCTGAGAATACCCACGGCCCCAAGGGCTGCGCCCAGAGCCAGGGAGCCGGTATCGCCCATAAACACGCGGGCGGGGTTGTGGTTGTGGAGTAAGAAGCCCAGGCAGGCTCCGGCCATGGCGGCGCAAAATACCATCAGATCGGGGTGGGTGGGAGCCACAATAGCCGCTAAGCCCATAAAGGCGATCGCCCCCGTGCCGCCCATCAGGCCATCCAGACCGTCGGTGAGGTTGGTGGCGTTGCTTTCGGCCACCAGCACAAACCCGGCCAGGGGCCAAAACAAAAAGCTCAGGGGTAGGCCGAGGCCGAGGGGCAAGGCCACGGTGGTCAGGCTGGCGGGCTGAGTGGTGAGTACCCACAGGCAAAACAGCACCGCGACGGCAATCTGTAGGGCCAGCTTGGCGCGGGGCGAAATGCCCTTATTAGACCGCCGCTGAATCACCTGCCAGTCGTCTACCCAGCCGATGGCCCCGTAGGCCAGGGTGAGCAGCGACACGGCCACTGCATCGCGGGCAAAGCCGGTCGCCAGCAGAGCCACAATCACCGCTACCGGCACAAAAAAAGCGCCACCCATGGTGGGGGTGCCGGCTTTCTTGAGATGGCCCTGGGGGCCTTCTTCCCGAATAAACTGACCAGTTTTGAGCGCCCGCAGCAGAGGCACCGCCGAAAAACCGAGCAGGCTGCTGCCCAAGGCGGCCACAATAAACGGAACGGTGATCGATGCCCCCAAACTAGCGGTGTTACCTAAAACACCGTCTAGCCCTACGGCGGCGGCAGTTAGGCCCAGACCCAACAGCCAAAATAACGTCTGGCCATTCAGCGACAGCCCCTTTGATGCCAAAAACTTCGCATCCACGAACAATTCCTCACTTAAACCACACCACACACCATCAGGAGTCTACTGGATGATCTTCCAATTGACTATATTTGGTGCCCGGAAATAGTCAGGAAGCTTAAATGAATAGTCTCACTCAGGAGCGAAGTTTAACAACACTTAACGGCAAGCCCGTGACGCCGCCAACTCAGCCGGTGCAGTCAACAATAGTTAATCGTCGTCCTCGTCGAGGGCGAGATCGGTATCGTCATCGTCTTCGAAGGCGTCGTCGTTACCCATCAGATCGGAAATTTCCTCGTTTTCGGCTTCATCGGGGATGGTTTCAACGACTTCGCGGCTGCGCAGCCGGCCGATGCCCTCTAGCCAGTGCAGAATAGATGAGTCGCCGTTGGAGGGCAAAATTGGTGCCTTCGCGTTGCGGGGCACTTGGCGCAAAGACGGGTTGTAATACTTATTAGACATAGCAGTGGTCTTGTACCAATAACGAGGCAATACACAGACATTCCATCGTAGCAGAGACCCTATTCTGCGGTGCCCGAAGTTTTGCCCTATTATGCCGGTACTGCTGTGGAGACTGGGCCATGTTGGGCAAAGCTGAGCTATTGGAGGCTGTGGCTCCCGTCAATCGAGGGATTGCGAGCAGCTCTAGCGATCGCACCGCGATACAGGCTGCTGCTGCGATTTTGGAAGGCCGCAACCCCACGCCCGACCCGCTCCAGGCCACCGATCGCCTCAACGGCGACTGGCGACTGCTCTACACCACCAGCCGCGAACTGCTGAATATCGATCGCCTGCCCCTGGCCTCCCTCGGCCCCATCTACCAGTGCGTTCGCCTGGCCGAAAACCGGATTTACAACATTGCCGAGGTGAATGGGCCGCCCCTGCTGTCGGGCATTGTGGCGGTGGCCGCCACCCTAGAGGCCGTATCTACCCAGCGGGTAAATGTGGGCTTTGAGCGGGGCGTAATTGGGCTACGCCAGGGGTTGGGGTACAAATCTCCGGCCCAGTTCATTGGGGCGATGCAAACCACGCCTAAATTTTCGCTCTTTCAGGGCATTGATTTTAGAATTAACCGCGATCGCCAAGCAGGCTGGCTAGAGGTCACCTACCTAGACGACGACCTGCGAATTGGGCGCGGCAACCAGGGCAGCCTGTTTGTGCTGCAAAAAGTGTAGGCGGGGCTAGTCTAGGGCCAAAACTAAAACCTAGGGTTTGTGTAAGTTGGCTGAAGCGACAGCATAACGCAACTTACCTGATACTTTTTTCCTAAACAACCTATATAGGAAGGTTGGCGATGGCAAGACATAAAATTTTTGCAATGGAATTCGCGAAGGTTTATCCGCTGTACATCCAGAAAGCAGAAAGAAAGAATCGTACGAAAGCAGACGTTGATCAAATCATCTGTTGGCTAACCGGCTACGACCAAGCGGGACTACAGCAGCAACTCGAGCTACGGAACGATTTTGAAAGTTTCTTCGCCCAGGCTCCGGCTATGCATCCTAATGCGTCCCTTATTCGGGGAGTCGTTTGCGGTGTGCGCGTAGAAGAGATTGACGATCCGCTGATGCAAAAAATTCGGTACTTAGACAAACTAATCGATGAGCTAGCCAAAGGAAAAAAGATAGAAAAGATTCTTCGGCAATAGAGCGATCGCAGATCTTTCGTCGGTTGGGCGAAGCGCCAGCGTGACCCAACTTTCCTGATAGCCGTCTTCCCAAACACCTACCCAAAGCGCACAAGTTTCTTCACCGATGCATAGGCGATCGCCGCAGTAGTTGAGGATGTTGCGAAGACAATAATTGATGACTGTCTCAAAAGATGCAGACATGCACGGCCAGCTTTAGCACTCTCTTCGTTAGGTGCAAAGCCTTGGCTTATGAACACTCGCTGGGGGGAATCGGTTAGAGATGCCCTCAGCATGTCACAAACCCATTTTTCTTGCGCTCACCCTGCCACGACCTCCTCTTCCCTAGGAAAATCACTGGTACTCTATTCCTGAGCGACTCCCCTTAGCCCAATGAACTTAGACTTTGGCCAGATTATTCCATCGCTGCCCTTCATCCTGAACGGCATTTTGGTTACCCTCCGCTTCACAGTGCTGTCGGCCCTGTTTGGCTTTACCCTGGGCACCCTGCTGTCGCTACTCAAGATCTCTAGCGTTAAGCCACTGCGCTGGTTTGCGGAGTTCTACACCTCAATTTTTCGGGGCACGCCGCTGATTTTGCAGCTGGCGCTCGTGTACTTTGCCACCCCCCAGCTGATTGGCTATAGAATCTCGCCCATTGAGGCGGGGGTGTTCACCTTCTCGCTCAACTCGGCGGCCTACAGCTCTGAAACTATTCGAGCCGGCATTATGGCGGTAGATAAGGGGCAGCGGGAGGCTTCCATGTCGCTGGGGGTGCCCTACCGGCCGATGATGCTCGACATTATTTTGCCCCAGGCCTTTAAGAATATTTTGCCCGCCCTGGTAAATGAGACTATTGCGCTACTGAAAGATTCGGCCCTAGTGTCTACCATTGGGGTGTTAGACCTGATGCGGCGGGCCCAGGTGGTGGCGGGGCAGACCTTCCTCTACTTTGAGCCGCTGATTGTGGTAGGGGTGATTTACTACGTCATGGTCATGGGGTTGACCCAAGCCGCCAACGTTCTGGAGCGAAGGATGCGCCGCAGTGATTAGAATTGAGCATTTAGTCAAATCCTTCGGGCCGCTGGAGGTGTTAAAAGACATCTCCACGGAGGTGGGCAGCGGCGAAGTAGTGGCAATTATCGGCCCTTCGGGGTCGGGAAAATCGACCCTGCTGCGGTGCATCAACCTGCTGGAGATACCCACTGCTGGGCACATCTTTGTCGATGGTGTCGATATTACGTCGTCTAAGTGCGACATTCTCAAGGTGCGCCAGAACGTGGGCATGGTGTTTCAGCACTTCAACCTGTTCCCTCATAAAACAGTGATGGAAAATCTCACCTACGCGCCGATGAAGGTGCGGAGTCTGTCGAAGGCCGACGCGGGCAAAATTGCCCTAGATCTGCTGGAGAAGGTGGGCATGGCGGAAAAGGCAGAGCAGTACCCGTCGCGACTGTCGGGGGGGCAAAAGCAGCGGGTGGCGATCGCCCGCGCCCTGGCCATGGAGCCCGATGTAATGCTGTTTGACGAACCCACCAGCGCCCTCGACCCCGAAATGGTCAAAGAAGTGCTGGATGTGATGAAGGCGCTGGTCAAAACGGGCATCACCATGGCGATTGTTACCCACGAGATGGGCTTTGCCCGCGAGGTGGCCAACCGCGTGCTGTTTCTCGACGGCGGCTACCTGGTAGAAGACGCGCCGCCGGATGTGTTCTTTAGTGCGCCAAAGAGCGATCGCGCCCAGCAGTTTTTGGAGAAGGTGTTGTAGAGAAATGGTTAGAACGTGCCAACGTTAGAACGTTCAAACGCTCTCCACATTTCAGCTAAGCTAGGCAGAGATCTAATGGATTGTTCCTATGTCTGTGCTTACGGCCCCTGCTCCCTGGAAAATTCGCGATCGCACCTTTATCTGGGGCAGCCGCACTTACCTAATGGGGGTGCTCAATGTCACCCCCGATAGCTTTAGCGACGGCGGCCAGTTCAACACGGTGGAGCGGGCGGTGGCCCAGGCGCGCCATCTGGTGCACCATGGCACCGATATTCTTGACATTGGCGGCCAGTCTACCCGCCCTGGGGCCGAGTCCATCACTCGCACCGAAGAGCTAGAGCGGGTGATTCCGGTGATTGAAGCCATTCGTCGGGATGACGACGATGTTCTGGCCCAGGCAATTATCTCGGTAGATACCACCCGATCGTCGGTGGCGCGGGCGGCGGTAAAAGCTGGGGCCGACATTGTGAACGATATTTCGGCGGGCACCTACGACAAGGGTATGCTCTCGACGGTGGCCGACCTGGGCGTGCCGATTATGATTATGCACCTGCGGGGTACCCCGATTACCATGCAGCAGCGCACCGACTACCACGACATGGTGGGCGAAATCTACGAGTTTTTGCAGCACCAGATCGAGGCGGCGATCGCGGTGGGCGTTAAGCCCAGCAAGATTGCCGTTGACCCCGGCCTGGGCTTTGCCAAAACCTCTGCCCAGAGCCTAGAACTGCTGCGCCAAATTGACAAATTTCGCGATCTGGGGCGACCGCTGCTCGTTGGCCCCTCGCGCAAGAGCTTCATCGGCTGGATTTTAGACCAGCCCGACCCCCAGCAGCGGGTGTGGGGTACGGCGGCGGCCTGCTGTGCGGCGATCGCAGGTGGGGCTGACATTATCCGCGTCCACGATGGGGCGGAGATGCATGATGTTTGCCGGGTGGCCGACGCAGTGTGGCGGGGGAAGGGTTAGTTCAGCGCATCCTCGGCAGAACCCGCTGTCTAGGGATAGCTTGCCTGAGGCAGGATGGCTACACTTGAAGGCAACCACCCCTGCGTGAGTTGTGGAATGACTGTCAATAATCGCCTTCAGCTTTTTAATACCCTGGCTGCGCTGCCACCTCCAACGTTCAACAAGCTGCTGTTTGCTATTCAACCACCCGATGGTGTTGTCGCTGGCCCTACGGCTACCCAGGGCGATCGCACAGCACAGCTTCTGCAATGGGCCGAAAGTTCTCCCAGGCATGACTTAGCTTTTGTAAATGATGTGTTAAGTCAGCTAGACAGCCTACCAAACCCACCTGAGTCGATTATCCAAATTCGAGCGCTTAGAGCTTCAGCAAGGCGATCGCTTACCGTAACCCCAGACGGCATCCAGCAGATCAATCGGGCTCTGACTGAACGGGGCTGGAGCCGAGAAGACTTGGCCTCTGTATGCGCCTGTAGTCGCCAGCCCGCGATCAAGTTTTGTTCAGGTAAACCTGTCAGCAACAAGCTGTTTGTTAGCTTTTGCAATGCCCTAGATCTAGATTGGGAAGACATTGCAGGGCTAAAAGCTCCAACTAACCCCAAGCATCCCAAGCCCGATCCCGATATTGATGCCCTGGTGCAAACCGTCCGTGCCCAAGTGTATGGCGACATACAGGGCCGCTGCGGCACAATGCGCGTGCTCGATATGGAGCAGCCTATTGGTCTGGGCGACATCTATACCAGCGTCAATATTTTGGAAAAGATCTCTGGGCGTCGGCGGTTGGAGCTGGAGGAACTGTTGCAAGACTGCGACCCCAAAAACTTTGACCGCTTTTTGTTGGGCCAAGTGCGACATAAGCGAATTCCCGGTTTGCAAGCGGTTGAAGAACACCGCCAACTGATGATTTTGGGCAAGCCAGGAGCAGGCAAAACCACCTTTATGAAACGGCTCGCCATTTTGTGCAATGAGGGAAAATTTCAGCCTCAGCGGGTACCAGTATTTGTGACACTAAAGGACTATGCAGAGGCTAAGGGAAAGCCTAAACTCCACACCTACATCCAAAATCAGAGGCAGGCATGCGGGGTGAAAGAAACCGATGTCCTCACCGCTATCTTCCTCGCCGGCCAATCACTGGTATTGCTGGATGGTCTAGATGAGGTTTCCGAAAACGATCACGACCGAGTGCTGCAAGATATCAAAACCTTTACCCAGCAGTTCCGAGATTGCCAGTGCGTAATTACTTGCCGCATTGCTGCACGAGAGTACATTTTTGAGCAATTTACCGAAGTGGAAGTTGCTGACTTTAACCAAAAGCAGATTGCTGAGTTTGCTAATAAATGGTTTACAGTCAAGCACGACCCCAAAAAAGCGAAGACCTTTATTCAACGGCTCAAGGACAACAAGCCCATTCAAGAATTGGCGACCAATCCGCTATTGCTGACGCTCCTGTGCCTGGTGTTTGGCGAAGCAGCAGATTTCCCCGCTAACCGAGCCGAACTGTATAAAGAAGGGCTGGATGTGTTGCTTAAAAAGTGGGATGGCAAACGCAACATCGAGCGAGATCAGGTTTACAAAAAACTCTCACTCAAACGAAAGGAAGACCTGCTGAGCCAGCTTGCCTTTGAGACCTTTGAGCGGGGGGAGTATTTCTTTAAGCAAGCCACCGTAGAGCAACATATCATCTGCTACATTCGCAACCTGCCGGGAGCTAGTGATGAACAAGAAGTCCTGCAACTGGATGGTGAAGCGGTGCTGAAATCCATCGAAGCGCAGCACGGGCTATTGGTGGAACGGGCTAGAGGCATCTACTCTTTTTCCCACCTCACCTTTCAGGAATACTTCACCGCTCAGAACATCATAAGCCCCACAGCAGCACTTAACCAGGCACTGCAAAGCTTGGTCAACCACATTACAGAAAAACGTTACCGCGAAATCTTTTTTCTCACGGCAGGCATGCTATCCGAAGCCGATACCCTGCTGGTGCTGATGAAACAGAAAATTGACCAAATCGTAGCTGACTCCACTCTCGAAACACTCAAGCTACAATCCTTGTTGGCCTGGATGCAACAAAAAAACATATCAGTGAACGTTCATTATAAGACCTCTGCAGTTCGGGCCTTTTACCTTGCCTATGCGTATAATCTTGACCTTGATCTCGCTCATGATCTTGATTTCAGTCTGGCTCTAGCTGACGATCTCGACCTTTCTTATGCTCGTGACCGTGTTCGTGACCTTTACTATGGCCGCGATCATAACTTCTCCTACACTGATGATCTACAACTCAAGCGCGCTCTTACTCGTAGCTTAAATCGTGCTCGTACTATTTCGCATGTTAATTCTCTAGCCCTTGCTCTTGACCGCGCACTCTTTCTTGCTCTGATAATTAGTTATGCCCTTGACTTAAACCTCGACCGCGCTCTCGACCTTGCTCTGGACTGCGACATCGATCTTGCTCTTGATCGTGCTGAACGATCTATAGAGCAAGATAATCAAGAGTTAAAGCTAATAATACAGGGGTTAAGGGCTAAATTACCCAATCGAAAGAATCGTGAAGTTTTTAAGCAATGGTGGCAGGCAAATGGTGCAAATTGGACTGAACATTTGAGAATCACGATTCTTGAACAGCTCAACATTGGTTATGACTGGCAACTTTCTAATGCTCAAAAAGAAAAGCTGGAACAGTATTACAACGCTAACAAGCTTTTGGTCGATTGCCTCAACAGCGATTGCTACGTCACCAAAGCCACCCGACAATACATCGAAGACACCCTGCTGTTGCCCCTCAGCGAAATCGAGAAATATCCAGTCCCCGATGCAATAGCAAACCTATAGGGGAAAAACCCTGGGGTCTGGCAACTTTTTATCAAAAACAGAAACGAGGAAAACTATGCGTGGAATTCAATTTTTAGTCAACGAAGACGGAGAAAAAACAGCAGTTCTCCTGGACCTGCAAGAATGGGGCGATCTGTGGGAGGACTTTTATGATATTTTGGTTGCCCGATCGCGGGCAGAGGAAGAAACCGTAAGCTGGAGCGACTTGGAATCCGAACTCAATCAGGAAAATGCGGCCAATGGCGCAGTATGAGATTCAGTTCAAATCTTCTGCTGCCAAAGAGTTTCGTAAGCTGTCGCTAGAGATCAAAACCCGACTACAAAAAGCTATAAATGCTCTCAAAGCCGAACCCCGACCTGCTGGCATGAAAAAGCTAGCTGGTGAAGATGACCTTTGCCGAATTCGTGTAGGCGACTATCGAGTTATCTACAAAATTGATGATGATATTCAGCTAATTATGATAATGCGGATCAGGCACCGTCGCGAGGCTTATCAGTAAAAATATCATCGAGAATCTGAACTTCCGGAGGCTTTTATGTTGGAATATAGCTTTAGCGAAATTCAAATCAAAGATTCAATAAAAGCAGCGATTCTTGAAATCTTCCAAGAGCGTCGTGATCTGTTCCAAGACCTGATTGCAGAGGCACTTGAAGATATTGCCTTGGTGAAAGCAATTGATGAAGCCAAAGACTCCGAGCCAGTCCGCCGCGAGGCGATCTTTGAGATATTGGAGTTTGGAGGAGTAGGCTGCAACAGCCTCGATTAAGGCTGGCAACCCCCGCCACAGCACCTTGGCGCTTTACAAGTCCCCACGGCGGCGTAAAATACAGACGACTGATGTAGAGAGCGCAAAAGGTTAACTATGGGACGCTTTAGACCTCTTTTGGGAATTTTGCTGGCGGTGGTAGCCACCTGCCTGGTGGCCTGCGGTGGCCCGGCGGCGAAGATACCGACCACCTACACCCCAGAGATTTTGCAGCAGGTAGAGCTGTATTCCCCCGGTGTGGCTGAGCTGCGCGATCGCTTCCCCGAGCTTCAGGGCTACATTCAACAAAAAGACTGGGTGAACGTGCAGAGCTTCATCCATGGCCCCATGGGCGAAATGCGGGCGCGGGTCAACCGCCTGGCAAACACCCTGCTGACCAAAGATAAGCCCCAGGCCCAATCCCTGGCTAAGGAACTCTACGTACACCTAGAGCGCCTAGACGAAGCTGCCGCCAATAACCAGCAGGTAATTGCCGGGCAAGAGTACCGCAATGCCCTAGATGACTTTGACTCATTCTTGAGTCTGGTACCAACGTTTCAATAGCCCGACTCAGTTCACCCTCCCTTGAAGCGAATCACCGTTATTGGCTGCGGCGTTGTGGGGGCGGCGATCGCCTACGAACTGAGCCTCTGCCAAGGAGTTCAGGTCACGGTCGTCGATCAAACAGCCCCAGCCCAGGGATCTACCGCCGCCGCATTGGGGGTGGGCATGGCGGTGATTAGCCACAAGGTAAAGGGGCGCAACTGGCGACTGCGAGAGCGCAGCCTCAAGCGCTATCAAACCCTGATTCCAGAGCTAGAAGCGCTGACGGGAAGAGCAATTCAGCACAATATCCAGGGCATTCTCAGTCTCTGCTTTGCAGCTGAGGACTTGCCTCGGTGGCGATCGCTCCAGGAAATCCGCCAGCGCCAGGGCTATCGGCTAGAGGTGTGGGAACCGGAGCGGGTGGGCGATCGATGCCCCCACATCAACACCACCGGGGTCGCCGCTGGCATCTACTCGCCTCAAGATTTTCAGGTCAATCCTACCGATCTCACGCTGGCGCTGGTGGCCGGTGCTCAGGCAAACGGGGCTGAGTTTCACTTTGGTAAGCCCGTCGTGGGGTTTGATGGGGCTGAAGTTTTGCTCCAGGAAGACCGCCACTGTGCAGCTGTGCAGACGCCAAATCAGAGCTTTGCAGCGGATGCGATTGTAATTTCCGCAGGGTTAGGGACTCTGCCCCTCACGCAAACGCTCTACCAGCCGATCCCCATTGGCCCGGTGCTGGGTCAGGCTCTCCGGCTTCACCTCGACCAGCCCCTGGGCCATCTCGACTTTCAGCCCGTGGTCAATGGCCATGACATTCACCTGGTGCCCCTGGGCGACGGCGACTACTGGGTCGGGGCCACGGTAGAGTTTCCGCCCGAAACCTCCTTTGAAGATGCCTTGGCTATGCGGCCCGAGGCCGATCGCCTAGATGACGTGCTAGCTGGCGCGATTGCCTACTGTCCAGCCCTAGCGACAGGCAAGATAACCCAGCGCTGGTCGGGCCTTCGCCCCCGCCCCCAGGGCCAGGCGGCTCCAGTCATTCAGTCACTGGCAGGCTATAGCAATATCTGGCTGGCCACCGGGCACTACCGCAACGGCGTCCTCCTTGCCCCAGCCACTGCCCTAGCTGTACGAGACTTTCTAGAGAATTGAGATGAGTCGTTATGATAGGGCAAAGACCTCTGCTGTGAGGGAAGATTCATGCTGATGACAGTTAACGAATTAGAGAAGCTTCAGGCTGAACATCCCGACTATCGGATGGAGTTGGTGGGCGGGGAGGTAAAAATTATGAGCCCTTCTGGGTACGAGGCGGATGAAGTCTCTACTGAGTTAGCTGCACAGATTCGCAACTGGGTGCGCCCCCGTCAACTCGGTCGAGTCACAGGCTCTAGCGCTGGCTTCATACTCCCTAACGCCGATACCCGCGCTCCCGATGTTTCGTTTGTTAAAGCCGAGCGGCTGCGGCGTAGCCCTCGTTCCTTTGCAGAACTCGCCCCCGATCTGATGGTGGAGGTGAAATCGCCAACGGACAAACTGACAAAGCTGCGGAGCAAAATCCAAGATTTTCTCGCTCTGGGTACCCAGGTGGGTATTCTCATTGACCCTGAGGCCCGCTGTGTAGAGGTGTATCGATCTGGGGATGAGGCGGTTCTCTTAGGGGATGGCGATCGCCTTACGGTACCCGACCTGCTGCCTGGGTGGGAGGTCGCGATCGCTGACCTGTGGCCCCTAGTATTTGAGTAATTCTAAAACCACCCCTCAAAACGACAAGAGGCGCAGCCGGTGCTACGCCTCTCAACAGAGTTTAGTCAGGGGTGCCTTTGGCTTAAGCCGCTTCCATCCAGTCATAGATTTGCTCTAGTTGCTCTAGGGTTACTAAGCCGTACTGCCAAAGAATCATGGGCAAAGGCCCAGGATCTTGCTCGCTATGCTTCAGGGCCACCTTGATAGAAGCCGCCGAAATGGCCAAATCATCCTGTAAAAACTGAATCAGATTGGGTTGGGTGCTCACCGTCATATAAATCTCACCTCCTTTGGGTCGCTAGGGTTTGCAGATGTTGCCCACGATTCTACACAAGGATGCCTCCGTGGCAACATTAATTTCACGATCGATTAACTGAACTTTTATCACATCGCCACCGATGGGTGGGCGAGCCCAGTCTGGAGAAGGCCTGAGGGCGATCGCCAGACAACCGCCCCTAAGCCCCAGTTCTCCTAGAACACCCTCTCAGTAGTCTTCGCCTTTAGCTGTAATAAAAGATGCCCAAAGACAACCCCAAAGCTCGGATGTTGCTTTACGGAATGTTGGAACCTGTAATATTTGGTCAAACTTGCTCGGGTTTGGCCTATGCCAAATCCTGCTTGACTATCCCTAGTTGGCAGGGCGAATGCTATTGGCCCCTACAGTTTGGCCTGTTGAGAATCGGGGTTATGGGATTCGGATTTAGTATTACTCGGGTTTGGGCAACGGGCTGACGATATTGAACAGGGCGGCGTAGTCGTCGTCTTCAAGCCCCGCCTGCACCGCTTGCTCGACGAGGTGACGCACGCTCTCGGCGGGGAACGGGGACAGCCCGGCGGCTTTGGCGGCCTCCACAAATAGCCCCATATCCTTGAGCAGGTGCTTGGTGGGAAAGTTGGGGTCGGCAAACTGGCGGGTCTGCATACGGTGCAGCTTTTTGTCGAAGGTGGGGGCGTAGAGGGCGCTCTGCCGCACCACGGCCATAAAGGTTTCTACGTCTATACCGGCGGCCTGTACCAGCCCCAGGCTCTGGGCAAAAGCGGCGGTGAGCGAGCCGATCAGCTGGTTCATGGCCAGCTTGAGGGTGGCGGCGCTGCCCACGGGGCCGACGTGGTAGAGGGTAGTGCCCAGGCAGCCCAGCAGGGGCTGCCAGCGTTGGTAGGACTCGTTTTCGGCCCCGACCATGATGATTAGCCTGCCGTTTTTGGCTTCAGGAATGCTGCCCAGCACGGGCGCTTCCAGGTAGGTGCCCCCGGCGGCGGCGACAATCTGGCCGAGCTGCTGACTTTCAGGGGGGGCAATGGTGCCCATTTGAATGATGGCTTTATGCTCTAGGGGAGACGGGCGAATGCTCAAACCCATGGCTTCTAGGAGCGATCGCACCGCATCGCCATTGGTCACCATAAAGATGATGGCTTCCACATGCTGCGCTAGTGCCAGGGGCGTGGCACAGACCTCGGCCCCCACCAGCTCCAGGGGTTTGAGCCGAGCCGGAGTGCGGTTGTAGACCCAAACCTTATGACCCGCCGACAGCAGCCTGAGGGCCATAGGCGACCCCATCAACCCCGTGCCAATTACCCCAATGTTCACCCCTGGTGTCCTCCTTAAATAAATGGAACGGTTAAATGGAACGGTTAAATGGAACGGTTTAGCCGGTTTCGGTCATGGTTTGTGGGCCGGGGCCGGGGGCGATTCGCGAAGCGTTCGGGAACCGACTCGGAACGAGTATCTCGGCCCCCTGAGCCCGACAATGGCGGGCGTAACGGGAATGGTGCTCTCCCCACGCGGCCTCGGCCTGGGCGGTGGCCCCTAGCCACTCGGCTAAGAACTGACGCAGCCAGCGCTCTACCGCCGCCCCGTAGAGGCGATGCTGGCTGAGGTGGTAGGCTCGTCCCTGGGCACCGGCATGGGCTAGCTGGTCGGCTCCTTCGGTCGTCCAATGGTTGACCATGGCAGCGGTAATTTCGGGATGAAACTGCAGCCCGTAGGCCCGCCGCCCATAGCGAAACGCCTGGTGGGGAAAGGTGGGGCCGGTGGCCAGCAGGTGACTGCCAGTGGGCAGCGTAAACCCCTCCTGGTGCCACTGGTAGACCATCAGCGGGCCGGGCAGTAGCTCCTGGCCCGCCGGGGTTGGCAGAATGGGGTAGTAGCCGATTTCGCGCTGGCCTGTGGGGTGGGCGGTAACGGAGGCTCCAAGGGTGCGGGCCAGCAGCTGCGCCCCCAGGCAAATGCCCAGGTAGGGTTTGTCGGCAGCCAGGGCCAGGGCAATCCAGTCGAGTTCTTGACCGATAAAGTCGAGGTGGTCGTCGTTGGCGCTCATGGGGCCACCAAACACCACCGTGCCGCTGTGGCGATCGAGATTGGCAGGCAGCGGGTGGCCCAGGGCCGGACAGCGGATATCGAGGGCAAAGCCCAGGTCGCGCAGCACTTCCCCCACCCGGCCTGGGTTGGAGGTGGCCTGGTGCACAACGACTAAAACAGGGGGATTAGAACTCACAGAGGGGGCGGTGATTTCTGTACAAGCGTTCTTAAAGCTCGGGCCGCTAGCCGGGTAGGGTGCGATCGCCCGAGGAAGCGTCTTTATCACTGTATCGCTTCAGCTCAGAACCGGAGCTAGGCCGCGGCTAGAGCTGGCGCTCGACCTGCACCATGCGGCGGTAGGCCAGCCAGCCCGTGACCACCATGGCGATCGCAAACAGCCCCAAAAACACCACGTGCTCGCCCACGTCCTCCAGGGTGCTGCCCTCGACTACCACCCCCGAGAGAGCTTCGATCATGTGGTAGATGGGGTTGTAGCGGGTGAGCTGGGCCAAAGAGTCGGGGAAAAACGCCGTGGGCAGAAAGGTGCCCCCCAAGATCATCAGCGGAATGCCAAAGGCGGCGATTAGCGCGTTGACGTCTTCGGTGCGGCGGGCTAGCTGGGTGCCCAGCACAAACCCTACCCCCACGTAGGCGGCGATGCTGAGCACCACAATCAGCAGGTTGGCGAAGGGGTTGCCGTCGAGGGTGGCCCCCTGGGAAAGGGCGATCGCGTACACCAGCGCCGCCTGGGCCAGCCCGATCACCCCGTAGGCCAGGCAAATGCCTAAGAAGTAGGACACCCCACTCAGGGGCGACAGAAAGAGGCGCTTCAGGGTTTTTTGCTCGCGCTCTGAGACCACTGTGGCGACGCTGCCCCCCAGCCCGCTAAAGAACAGCGCCGCCCCCACTAGGGTTGAGGGGGCCGCCTGGGTATAGGCTTCGGCCAGGGTAATCTGCAACCGCTCCTGCAAGATCAAACTGTTGAGAATCAGCAGCACAACCGGGAAAATCGCCCAAAACACCAGGCTGCGCCGCCGCCGCCCCAGCTCGACTAAAATTCGCTGGGCAACCGCCAGGGTCTCGCGCGCGTATTTCATCGGGATGAGTAGACTGTAAAAGCAACTTAATACTAGTGGGCAAGGGATTCTAGACCGTTCTTACATTAGCTGACGTTTGAGTTCTCTGTACAACAGCTTTGCGGCATAGCCGTGAAGCAGGCCCGATCGCTGGAATAGATTTTTCCCTGCCGCCTTCCACTCGTCGCGCTTCCCTTGTAGAACGATCGCCACTTCATTGCAAGCGTTTTTAGTTTCGATCCTGACCATGGCCCATTGCCAGAAAACGACTCTACAGAATTTGCAACCGATGGGCTTTTTCTTATCCTCGGTTTTGATCTTGCCGCGCGATCGCCGTCTGGTTGGTGCAATGCCCCCACTGGTGCCGCTGCGAGGGATGTCGATAGCGGCCCCTAGCGCTGCCTTGAACTGGGCTAGGGAGTGATTGTGAGTCCTCCACTTACCCTTGTTGCTCATGCGCTGGCTGGTGCGCTCTCTGCCCTCGTCTAGGAACTTATCGAAGGGGTATATCCGGCTGAGCCAAATCGCTTTGATGCTGATGCTGAAGCCGATTTTGTCCATCGCTTCTATGTAGGGCTGATACTCTGGCTTGGCCATGATGACGGCGATCGCACCTTCAAGCTCCGCGATCGCTGCCTCTGCTTCCCTGAGCTGCCGGGCGATCATTTTGGTGTAGGGGCTTAGGCCGGTGCCACAGCTGGGCGGCTGCTCGACGGTCTTACCCTTGACTCTGCGCTTACCGCCTGAATAGCGGTTCTCCCATTTCTGGGTGTGCTTATCGGCGCGATCGCCTGTGAGCCAATCTATTAGGGTGCTGCTGCCCTGCTGGCCCCAGTCCCAAACTGCTGTAAACTCCATCGCCTCGGGGAACTCTGCGGCTAGGTTTTGCCTGAGTCGGTTAATCATGCCGGTGCGCTGCTTCATGAGGCTGTGGCGCTGTAGCCAGTGCTGCCGTAGATTCTCTATTTCAGGTGGTGTATCGGGGATAAAGGCGTCTCGCTCCTGGCGTTTTTCCAGGGCATAGGCGGCGATCGCCAGGGCATCGAAATGATCATCCTTAGTTAGCTGGGCCTCGGCTCTGTAGGTGGCTAGCCTTCGCCCTGCCACCTGCCGGAAGGGTAGCTCTCGCTGCCTAAAGAAGTTTTTGAATGCGGCCTCGTACTTCCCACCGCTGGGCTCGAAGGCGATCAGCTCTGGCTGGAGCTGGGCGATCGCCTCTAGGTCTTCGGTGCAGGGCTTGATATGCCAGTAGACAAACTCTTTTGAGCGGGCAAAATTCACTAAATTTTCTGGCACACTTTCGAGCATTACGCAGGTCGCAACGCCTTTAGAAATGTCCATTCCAATTACTCTCATCACTGCATCCCTATACGACAAACCCCGCTAAAGGCGGGGTGTAATACCGTTGGAGCTAACTTGAACTTTTAAAACAGCTCTCGCTGTCGTTGCGGTTCACAATTTGCCGGTATTGAAAGGGTGCGACTATCTCGTAGTATTAAAATCGCGGCTGTCGGTTACTTTTAGAATCACTAAAAGTGGTGGAGACTCTGCGATCTTTCAGTCCTAAAACAGCCACACCCTACGATACGGGTTTGGAAGCCGACCGCTACCCCCCTAGGGAGGGTTTCGGCCCTGGCTAGGGGCCTCGTCAGGCGGGGAAAATGGGCTCGATTTTGGCTCTGGCTAGGGCCTCTTGCCACTGCTCGAAGGTGCCTTGGGGGTCGGGGGTCTGCTGCATGAGCATGGCCAGGGCCTGGCCAATCGCTTCGAGGTCGGCATCTTCGGCCAGGTCGAGGGAAAGGTTTAGTGAACGTCTAGGCCTGGGCCTCTCGCCAAAGTATTCGTCGGCTTCTGCGTCGGTTAGATCGAACTCGGGGTGATAGCCCTGGGCGACCATGCCCGCGAACTCGGGCGTTTCGGTCTGCTGGGCGATCGCCATCGCTAGGTTAGTGATGATCTGCCGCGCAAACTCTGCGCTCGGGCCTCGGTTCTCGGGGTGCCTCAGCGCCAGCTGGAGTTGAGCTATCAGGATGAACGCTCTACCGGGGCTGGTGGCAAACTCGATTAACTCCTGAGAGCGGGCAACACGGGCGATAATTTCTTGGGGAGTCATGGCTACTCCTGGCCTGGGGCATAGACAACACTCTCGGGCTCTGCCCCCATAACCTCGGCGGGGTCGGCGGTGGTGGGGGTGTCACTGTCTGCCCAGAAGGGATCTAGCTGGGCCTGTAGGGCGATCGCCCGCTTCTGGTGCTCTAGCTGCTCGTAGGCAACTTTGGCTACCCGGCGCAGGCGCTCTAGCTCTAGCACGGTGCAGGCCGCGCCAATTCTGCTAATCAACTCGTCTCGGGTCATGAATCACAGTCCTCATTGATGGGCTCTTTGGTTGGGTCTAACTGCATGTACTCCAGCAGTCCATGCAGGCGATCGCAAAGGTCAGCGGGGGTAAAGCTTGGCCCTTCATTTAGCAAGTGGGCCAACTCGTTAACCTCGGCGATCGCGATCTTTCGCCATTCCTCCATAGGCTAAAAACCTCTCACGTTGGGCAAAACTGGGCCGCTGCTGCGCTCTTGCCATTCGCTATCGATGAAAGCATCTAGCTCTGAGCTGTGCTGCTTGGGCGGTAGGGAAGGGGCTGGCTCTAGGGGCGCTGCAATTGGCCCTTCCTCGGGCACGACTTCAACGACTTGCATTCTGGCGATGTCCATACCCGCTCTAATAAGGTTGGGCGAGCATCTGATAACCACTTCCACAACTTCGTTGGCTTCGTCGTAGTGGGCATTAACCGAAAACTCCTGTCTTTTCATGGTGTTAAATTGGTGGGGTGGCCACCCCGTAGGGTGGCCGTGGACTCGGCTCTTTTGGGAGTGATGAGTACGCTGGTAGCAGGGCGGGGGGAGTGCGTAAGCTGGTAACTCATAGCTCCCCTGGCTCGGCCTATAGGCGGGTGCGTCTGCTGCTGGGCGGGTTTTCCTAGTGAAAGGTTGTCCCTAGTCCCTGGGCGGCTGCTATCCGAAGTCTTCTACCTATCCGGGGGGGTCGGTGCCCTGGCCCCCTATCCGTGGCTCTTGCCGGTGGTTTAGCTCTAAGCGCCTAGCTGACCCACTCGGGCTATTGCATATCGCCTCTGGTTGCTGGGGTCTATCCTTACCAGCTCTCGTAGGAGTAACGCGGCCTCGGTGCGACCTATGGCCTCAGCGATGAGCATGTTGGGCTGTATTCGCAGGTCAACGATCGCCCAATCAAACTGCTTGCTCTGGCTCAGAATCATTGTGTAGTCGCCCTCTGGGTCAACCTCGACCAGGGCTTGAACTAGGGTGTTCGCTATGGCTGCCACACGGGCGCGGGCGATTGCCTCACTGAACTTTTGCTCTTTGAACAAGACCACATAATCTAGGCTCGGCCTCACCACTTGGGCGGTGGGGGTGGGTTCGATTGCTAGTGCGGGCATAGGCAAACTCTCTATAGGATGGGCATCACGGGCTGCTTTAAGCCGGTGTGGGAAGAAAAGCGATCTCCGATTGGGAACCTCTGAGCGATCGCTATCAAGTTGGTATCCTATAAATGTATATGCAATCTTCCCCCAATGGAAGATATGCACTAAAATTGAATATGCAATAGGCTGGCAATTGTATATGTGATACTTGGAAGGTGGAAAATAATGGTCGAGAAAAATGCCGAAGGCGAAACACAGCAAATGGGGAGAACCCAAGACGGAGGCGCTTTACCAGCGAATGACTCCAACCGGGATACAGCTACTGAGGGATCGGGCGGCGGCGGAAGGGGTGTCGGTGGCGGATTACTTGGAGTTGGTGGCGCGTCGCACGGGAAAGACGTTGGCCAGCTGGTCGTTAAACAGCTTGAATATCAGCTGGCCTATCACACAAGCTCTATCGAGTGGTACGCGGCTGAAATCGCGCGGTGTGAGGCCGAGATATTGAAATTTCGTGAGGCTCAGGCTTGGCATGAGGCTTATCTGTCTGATGTGCAAGCCGACCTAGACGCTTTCTTGACTCCATCCCCCGCTGATTTAGCTGATTTAGTTGAATAATCCACTTTTAGGTGGAGTAATCCACTTTTAGGTGGAGTAATCCACTTTTAGGTTGTTCCGGCCTGTGCGATTCCCTGCGGGAGGCTTTACCAACGCATAGGCCGTATTTTTTTGCTGCCATGGGGAAACGTAAACTACACCCCACCCACCCTTTCAAGCGCATCTCTATATCTACTCAAACGGTGAACGGCACCGCCTGGGCCATGGTTACGGCTTACCCTTCCCACGGCAAACGCTACTACCGATACATGGCGGGCCTGGGCGATCGCATCGACATCCAACGCCATATCCCCGGTGGTGCCTGTGGTACTCCGGTAGCTGAGGCGCGGGCCTCTGAGGTGGGCCGGTGGCTACGGCTGGGACGGAGTGCCACCGATATACTGGGGCTGATAGATTCGTGGGGCCGCGCTTCGACAAGCTCAGCGACCAGGTAAACCTTCCGCAAGTAATTGAGCCATGCCGATCGATCGCTCTCGCTACTCTCCCGAGTGGCCCAAGATTTCTCGCCAGGTGCGCGATGCTGCCGGGTGGTGCTGCTGCCAATGCGATCGCCCCTGCATTCAACCGGGGGAGTCTTGGGCTGAGCTGGGCGATCGCGCAATCGCCCTGGGCTGGGGTCTGGAGCTGCATAAACCACAACGGTTTATTCTCACTGCTGCTCACCTCGACCAAAACCCGCGCAACGATGACCCGGCCAACCTGGCGGCCCTGTGTGTGCTGTGTCATTTGACCCACGATCGCCCCCATCTGCTGCACAACCGGCGGCGTAAACGTGAGCGACTGGGGCAGCTTAACCTACTGGAACCGCCAGCGCTGCCGGTGGTGCTGGCTGGCCTGGGCCTTAACCCTGACCATCAGCAGCCACCATTTTGGGGCTAGCCGAACGGGAACGAATGGGAGTAGTTGGGTACAGTGCCCCCGCAGGGCTGCGCTGGGGTTCCCCCTGGCCCAGCCAATCGCTATCGACTTATGCCGGTGCTCCCCCCACACCCACCCCGCACATATTTCTTAGAGCAGGCGCAAAATTTTTTAGTTTCTGGGGTAGCCTTCGGGTGCTCCGTAGAGAATTCGCTTGATGGCTTTTTCTTGGCCCCCTGTGATGTGGCTTCTGTTGGCTTGAAGGGTAGTGATTGCGCCCTCGATGTCGGCTCGGGCCTGGGCTACGGCTTCCCGGTGCTCTGCATCTGACCTGTAGGGGGGGCTGCTCTCGCTCATGCGCTCTGCCGGTGGGGGATAGCTAAAGCTTAAGCGATCGCCCTGGATGACCCAGGTGCGGGCTGGCCTGGCTTGGTTGAGAGCTGAAGCGGGTGAAGTGGGCAAGCAAGCATAAATATATGCGGAAGGTTTCTGGTGATCGCTCTGGGTCGAAATATTATGCGGAAAGTTTCTAGTGAGCTGCCCAATTCAGGTTGATATACGGAAAGTTTCGGTCTATCTACCTAAGTAAGGGTAAATAGACCGAAACTTTCTCTCTAATAAGATTGTTATACTGCTCAGTTTTAGCAAGGGAAGTACTTGCAGTATCCTTAGTTAGATTGAAAGATCAAGTTACTTAAGATCTGTTGGCTTGGTCAGTAGTTAATAAACGTTGTTAGGTCACATCGGTTAAAGCGTTAAGGAATGATAAATATGACCGAAGTTCTGGCTGCACTTCTTGGAACTATCGTAGGAGGCTTTATATCTTGGATCGCAAATGTCTATCAAAACAAATCGCAAGCAACTTTCGATTTTCATCGAGAATTTGATAGTGACGTTATGCACAGGTCGAGAATTTTAGCCGATCAACTTATCAGGAAAAACCCAAACGATACGCTATATGAAATCTATGAAAAGTATCCTGAAGAATCATTTCACATATGGCAGGTGATCAACTTTTATAGGCGCTTGTGGGTTGCAATAAATTATGGTCAAGTTAAAACTAATCTAGTTCCAGAGCTATTTGGTGAAATTTTCATTTGGTGGTACTTGCTATGTTTTGAGAAACAGTATATTCCTGCCTATAATCATTCTCAGGGTCGAAAGCAGATTCTTGAGCTAAAGAAGTGGATTGATAAGCACTCAAATAAATCTGAAATGGATGAGTGGACACGACTCGCCTTGAAGAAACGCGAACAGAGAATTTCTAAGAAATAGCACTAAATGAATGTATTTGTATTGGCACAGTATAAAACAATTCGGTTGGAGCGGACTGCCGAAAGGTTCTGGCAGTGTACGAAGGTTCTAGCAGCCGCTCAACCGAACTGTTGTGCCATAAGTTCCTGGTGTGGTTAGTGCTTAAAGCTTATCTATGCGATCATTTCTTCGTGGCTTATGGCTGCTTGGTGGTGTCGTGGTAGGTGTGAGAGCTGCCCGGTAGTGGCTGAGTGAGTGCCTTAATGCTGGGGCTTGGTTTTTGCCCTGACGGCTGCACCTTGCTTGGCTCTGTGCCGTGAGCTGGCGGCGGGTGGTTAGTCGTTGCTGAGGTTAGTTGACCCAATTGCGAGCTGGCCCAGCTTCTTTGAGAGCTGAAGCGGGTGAAGCAAGCATGAATATATTCGGAAGGTTTCTAGCGATCGCTCTAAATCAGAATATTATGCAGAACGCATCTTGTGAGTTTCCCGGTTTAGGTTGATAGGCGGGTAGTTTTGGTCTATCAACCTAAATAAGGGCAAATAGGCCGAAACTTTCTCTCTAACAAGATTGTTGTGCTGCTGGGTTCTTAGTGTGAGCAGCTGCCTGAAGGTGGTCTATTTAGGCTTTAGTTCCTGAGAACTTATTAGAGATACAGAGAACGAAGGCAACTATGGCAGAAGATAAAGTTGTGCAGGCGCAAGAAGTTTATGAGCCTAAGATTATCAATGATTTTCAGTTAGCTGGACTTACTGCTGAAACAAGCTTGCCAGGGAAAGAAGTAAAAATAATTCAGAAAATGTTCACTTCTTCTTTAGATGAACACTTTTCTCTCCATGCAACGCAACTTCTGTCTCCAATTCTTGGGACAGATCCTGGTTCATTTCTTAACTCACTTTTGGTACTTATTGAACCCAATAACAAAGCTTATGTTTACGAAAAATTTCCTTTTGGTGTGACAGCGATTCCTAAGACCCCTGTTGAGCCATATCGAGCCGTTTTCAAGAACAATTTAGCGGATATAACTGCGGTTTTCTTTCAGGATATTGTGATTGACTTGAATCCAAAAGACGGAGACAGGATTGTCTGGCTGTTCCGCGAAAATTGGCATTTTGGTCTCTTTTTTGATTTGAGTGGAAATCTCAATAGTCGATCAACCTTAAATGAAATGGGGGCGTGTTATAGAAGGCTTGCTTACCTTAGCGAATATTTGTTTCTAGAGAACAGTAGTAATTTTAAGCAAATGGTAGAGGATGGCTGGTTTCCCTTCGTAGCTATTATTAGTGACGGCATGGAAAAAGTACAGCTTTATTATCAGGAAGGCGGGAAATATCCCTCCATATTACAAGAGTTGATAGATTCATTTAATGAGCAAAGAATATTAGCTCTCATATCAAACTGGTGGCAGAATTCTCTTTTTGCTAGAAACAGAAAAATTATTCAGGCTGGGATTAACAGTTATTTGACCAACACAGAAGATGGTTATATTAGTGCCGTTAAAATTTTTTCGACTGAGTTGGAAGGTATTATTAGAATTGCTTATCATCAAGACTTCAACAAAAAACCAAAATTTAGAGAATTAAAAGAATATATATCAAATAAAGGGAAAAGTAAGTTTAGTAGTCTGGGTTCTTTGTGTTTTCCAGATAAGTTTCTAGACTACCTGAATGATTATATATTTAGAGATTTTGATGTTCAGGTAGGTTATGCACCTGAGAGCAGGCACTCTGTTGCACACGGGGTAGCACAGGACAATATATATACTCAGGAGTTTGCTCTAAAGCTGCTCCTAACGCTAGATAACATCTACTTTTTCTTGGGAAATCGTTAATCCAATTCAATTATCTTCGTGTCATTGATTTGAAATCACCGCAGTATAACAATTTGGGTGCAGCGAATTGACCGAAACCGATTGGGTTGAATACAAAGATTTCGGCAGTCGCTGATCCGAACCGTTAGCCCGACAATCCTGATGCCTTTTATTCTTGATACCAATCGTCTATCTATTTTGATTTATGCCCCATAGTATTAATGCTGATGAAGTTAACCAAAGTATTTTCATATTGCAGAATTTTTGTTTTGCAAGTTATGCTTTTTGCAAAAAATATGAGATAAATGAATATTCTGAAATCGAGAAAGAATTTACCTGGGATTATTATTACGGATGGCTAAGAACACTTGTTAGTGAGCATTTGTTGCAATGTGCCATAAAAATTCGTATTCTTCAAGATGTTGTTCGAGAGAATGATGAAGAAGTAAACTTCACGGAATTAGAGGAACAGGCGCTAGGTGATCTGGTCCTAGGGAGTTTGCATGGCGACAAGAATGTACTTACAGTGAGAGAAGCTTGTAATAAGATAATTCATGCTGTAGAAGTCTCACTTGACTGGACACCTATGGCCTACGAGAAGGGTATACATGAAGACAAAATACTACAATTTTGGTCGGGTATAGTGAAGCTTCGTGGTAAAAAAGGAAACTCTAATTGGGAGCTTTCTTTGGACGTAGAGAAGTTTTGTATTGCCTTATCTCGGTTTTTATCTATTCTTGAAGATAGGGTTAACTGGGGGCACGCTTACAAGTGGAATTATTAAGCGACGGGCTAATAATTCCACGCATACAGACAGTCGATAGGTGATTGGTAATTATGCCAAAAAAACTAGCAGCAGATGATGGGGAAAATTAGACCGACAAATAACAAGTAATTAAACTGGTCTAAAATGTCACATAATATCGATTTTCAAGATATCGATGATAGATTAATGCTTCTCCAACATATTGAATTTGGAAGCCATAGCTATTGTAAAACCACTGAAGTAGGACGAAATCACTCCAAATATGCAGCAGACGAGTGGCACGAATATTCCGTTAATTTAAAGCGAATAGTAAGTAGCCATGTAATCGAGTGTGCAATTAAAATCAGAATCATTGAAGATACATTGAAATCCCTTGGCTCAAAAACTGACTTCAGACTAAAAGATGATGAGGCTAGAGAAGAATTGAATATAGGTTACGTACATTCTGGGAAAGTAAATCTTTCGTTGAGGGAAAGTTGCAATAAGATTGTGCACGCCACTTCTGTTGATCTAGGTTGGGCTGAGGAAAAAGATGGATCGTCGCGTCCAATTGAATATTGGAATGGTAGATTAAATTTGTATGGGCAACAACAAACGAATGTTTGGCATGTTGAGCTTGAGATAAAATCCTGGGCTCAAGCTCTTCGTATATACTTGTTACTAATCGATGAGCCTAAAAATGTAGATTTATTCTCAAAAATGATGTGATGTTTTTGTTGTTTTTCTTGGTGACTTTCACTCTTATGGGATGCATTTCAAGTCAACTTTTAGTACTTCACTAATAATTTCTTGAAGACGCACTTCGTTAATAAAATATTGTTTTAAGCTTTCTATAAAATCGCACATTTTTTCACGGTTTTGGTTGGTCTTGGCGGTAGAGTTTGCATCTGTGGACACGGTTTGGATCGCAATAGAGGTTAACCTCAAGGGCTGCCAGCGCTCTACAGTGGACGGGAGTGCAGTTTCGCCTATTCACCCTCTTTAGGCTTAACCTGACTGGCCGCGATTCCCCTCCGGGAACACTACGTGAACGCGGCCTCAGCCCCGAATCCTAAGCCTTTGCCTTGGTAGCTGCACTGATAGCGATCGCGAGGGCAGCTTCCGCATCGACCCCTAAGGCTTCCAGCACCAGCTTTAGGTTTTCCCAGCTGGCTTTATCTGGATTATTGAGAACTCGTCGCACGGTGGAGCCATAGCTATCCGGGCGGCTGCTATCGCTGGGTTTGGCCTCGGCCAGGTGCTTAGCGATCGTGTACGCGCTAGTGCCGCTGGCCTCAGCTAGACCGGCGATCGCATCCTTGAGGCTCATCCTACATACCACTGTTGACGGTGCGCTTATTCTAATACCTCCCTGCGGCTTAGCGCTTCTAACCTTTTCCGGTGGCCATCGCCAAGGAAATCTACTCGCTGCTCTAAGACTGCGATCGCGCCTTCTATGGCTTTTGCCATCTGCTGTTGCCTCTGCAACTCTGGCTCAGCTTTTCGGATTACCCTGGCAACTCTCATCAGCTCTGAGTGTTTCGCCTTTTTTTCAGGAGTCCATTCAGCCTGCCGCTTTGCTCTTACTTTTTCGGTGCCGGTGCGATTTAGCTGGGGCTGGAGACGCTTTATCCATTCCCTTTCGTGGCTGGCTAACCTAAAGTCGGTGTCATACGCAGCCAGTATTTCAAAGGTGAAAGACTCTACACCGTGCTTGTTGGCTAGCTCTTGCATTGCAGGGATAGGGTGCGTGCCTTTAATTAGCTGTAGCTTGTGTCCACGCAGTCTTACCTCAAGCTGAACCGAGCGCCCCACATATTGATCACCTGTGGCTGTACAGGTAATGAGGTAAACACCGCAGGTCATCCCAGCTTCTCCACCACGTAGGCGGGCAGTGGCTCAGCGCTGGGGGCTGCGCCATCCTCAAAGGTAATCAACCGGGCGTAGGCTGTCTCGCCGTCTTCGCCTTTGCCAGTGGCGCGGCTAAACCAGATCGCGGCACCATACTTGGAATTGCTGCCACACCGCCGGGTGTAGTGGTGCCCCATCCAGAAGATGACGGTGGGGCCGTGCTGGTCTTTGCTCACCTCATAGGCTCCGATGGCCTTAACCCATTCGTTTTTGTAGGCAGATAGGGGCCGCTTCCAGTTGGGCGGGTTGGCGGCGGCGGTAGCCATGAGTGCCAGCTCGATGTTTTTTAGGGTGCGGGTCAGCTCGGCGTAGGTGTCAGCGTTTTGCTGCTCGGTGGTCATGGCTTAGGCTCCTGTAAGGGTTTTGGGTTTGCTCTCTTTCATCAACTGCACCAGCTCGGCGGCGGTGAGCTGGGCTAGGGGTTCTCGGTGGCCTCGACGGCGTAGCTTCTGGCGCATCTTGACGCGCGCGCGGGCGTTGCGATCGCCCTGGATGTCTTGGGGGTTTTTGCTGGCTACTGCGGCCATGAGTCTGCCGCCTTTGTTGCTGGCCATAATGTCACTCTCTGCTGTGGTTTGCGGTGCTCTCTCTGGGCTGTGAGCTGGCGGCGCGGCGGTCTAAAAAAATGGGCGGTATAGCTTGCAGGTTTGGGCGTAACTGTTGGGCGGCTGCGGATTGCGATCGAGCTGCGCCATAGCCCAGCAGTGGGCGGGCCTGAGCTGACCATTAACGACGCGGGCGGGCTGCCAGTGCTGGCAAAAATTGCAGGCGGGCTTGCTTAGCTCGGCATCGACCCAAGCCCAAAAATCGGCCTCTTGCTCGGGGGTCAGTGTCTCGTAGGTCATGGCTCTAAATGCTGTGGTGTGGGTAGGTGAGAGCTGCCCTTAGCGGTGGCTGCGAGTGCCTTAAACCAGTGCCTTAGAATGCCGGGGCTGGGTCTAGCTGTCGGTGGCCAACCTGCTGCGGCCACTGCTAAGGGGGTAGGGGATAACCGAAACTTCAACTAGCCCTTGCGGGCCTACGCCTCTAGCTGGTTTGCTGTCGCCCTCGCCGGGGTTCGCCTGTGCGGCTGCTACCTCGCGGTGGAGCACTTGGGCGGGCGTTCGCCTGTGTGGCTGCTGCGCCCCCAGGTATTGACTACCTAAGCCGGAATTACCCTTGCTCTTGCCTACTATTATAGCACCACTGATGGCGCTATAAGTGTCTAAAAGCTTGTTATTGCGTAGATATTGCACCATAAATGGCGGGTAGGCGCTAAAATAAAGGGGTACTGATAAGGAGCGAAAATGGGGCTAGTGGGCTGGGCGACTTGGGCTAGAGCTGCCAGGGGTGCGCGGCCCGGGGTGGTGGTGGCTGTGGCTGGCGATCGCTGGGCGGCGGAGCTACCCGCACTCTGCCCCCAGGCCTTGCTAAAAGGTGCCGCCACATGCCCCCAAACTGGAGCGCTGGCGGTGTGGCTGGTGGCCGCTGATGAGCTGCTGCTGCTAGTGCCTGAGCCACCGCGCCACGGGTCGCAGACCCCTGGGAACCTACTGCCCTGGTAGGCCTGCGCCGGGCCGCGAGGCCCACCAAAACCCACTACGCCAGATGGCTTAAAAAACGCGAGAACCCTTGACACCGCGCCCGACCTGCCTTTCTCTTCCCGAGCCGGGGGGCGTGGGGGGCTGGCGGCGAAGCCCACCACAACAACAAAAAGTGGAGCGAAGCGGAACACCCTACCCCGTAGCGCAGCGGAGGACAGAGAACCTTTGCCGATCGCAGCGCCCAAGATCGAGCGCACACCACGCCGCGAAGGGGCCGCTAGGGCAAACGGCACGAAAAAAAAGCGAAGACCACCCCAAAACGCCACCGACCGCACAGATCTAAGCATCCCGCTGGGGAGCTGTGGGCGGTGGCCAACGCAACAAGCTGAGCAACCCCAAGGAAGTGCCGGTGCAGCAGGGCTTGCCCTAGCGGCCAGAGGTTTGCGTGGTATTCTGCGCCGTTGCGCTGCGACTCGGCCAACGAGAAAGCTACTACTTGCGGAAACTCTTATCGAGGGGGGCACGGCCAACCAACGGGCGGCGGTGCCTTTACTTGCGGAAACTTTCACCACGGATAGGGCGGTGCGCCCAAGCGCACGGCCCGCCTTCCTACATCGGGAAAATTCGGAACCATAAAAAAACCGGCGAAGGCGAGGGCCAACGCCGGGAGAACGCTAGGCGCAGAGCTGCACCACCGACCGCGACCCGACCCGAGAGCCGGGCACCCCTGAACCGCTGACCACGACCGGCGACGACCCGGCAGGGCAGGGGAACAGCAGCGCTAGACGGGCCGCTGTGGCGGCGGGGCACTGAAACGTGATGAACGAATGACCGGGGAACGTGGAACACGCACCACCGCCGAGGGCGTAGGCACCCTGCGAAACGAGACGCGCCGAGACTGGAGCCGCCGCCGCTGAGGGAATGCCCCAGAGACAGAAGCAACCCGCGCCCTGGGAGCGCCAGAACCGAACGTGACGCCAAGAGCGAGGAACCCGAGCACCGACAACCAACGAAAACTGATGACGTGTAAGCATGTGGCACACCTGCCGAAACAACACCGCACCGCCCCGGTGCGATCGCCTTGGCTTCCTGATAGGGGTACTAGCGCCAGCTGCCAAAGCGACTGCTGAACCTGTGACCGATCGCTGTGCCCGGTGGCGCAATGGAGCGCAGCACCAAGGGAGGCCGCGCGACGTCAACCATGCAGCACCGATCGCCCTGCTGAGTGGCCGGAATAGGCACGGGCTGGCGCGGGTTCATCCCTAGGGATAATGCCTGCGGAAACCTGTGGAGGCTAGATAACTGTGGCAAATCGGGGCCTTTGTCGTTCCGGCTGAACAGAGGTCTATGCCCGTGCCCTTTGGGCCGCTGGGGATAGAAGCGGAACGGCCCGCGCAGCTGCCGGTCAACATTCACCTTTGATAGGGCCGTTGTTAGCGGATAGCCCCAAGCCGTGGCGCGGAGCAGAGCGGCTAACCGTGTGGCGATCGCCCCCCAATCATCCTGCAGCAGTGCGCCAGCAAAAGCCCCAGCCGAGGCCGGGGCAAAGTGGTGTGAAATGTCCAGAGTGTAAGCGTCTGGAAAGACACCAGAACTTTATCATTCAGCATTCTCACTGGTGTAGAACATTCGTTCTTAGGTGAACTCTAGACCCATGGATCGTTACACCCTCGAAGCTACTGCCGCCCTGGCCCAAGCCTCTGAAGCCCCAGCCCTGGCCCCAGCGATGGACCAGATACCTTTTGGTGAGATCGGGTTCTTTGCGATCGCGGGCCTCTGGTGCCTGCAATACTTTCTAAAACATGCCACTGCTCAAAGCACCGAGAGCTGGCAAATGCTAGAGCGCCTGGTGGAGTCTCAGCAGAAATCTAACGATACGCTGGTCAGGACCAACCATGAGCTGACGCTACGGCTTGCCCGAGTGCATGAGCGGCTAGAGAGAATCGAGCGGGTGTTGCTGGACGGCAAGGGGAAGTGATGGCGAGAGCAAAAATTAATCCAACCCCTGCCGACATTGCCAAAGTTGAGCGACTGGCGGGCCAAGGCTTTCGGCTGGAAGACATTGCGATCGCCTGCGATGTGAGCGTTAGCACCCTGCAAAAATGGAAGGAGCTACCGGCGATCGCCACGGCCTACCGCAAAGGCAGAATCGAAGCGACTAGCAATGTAGCTGAGCGCCTCTACAACCTGGCGATGAGCGGCGATGTAGCGGCCTGCATTTTCTGGTTGAAGGCACAGGCGGGATGGAGCGATCGCCCCCAACCGGAAGCAACGGCACAGGCTGAGGTGCACATCTACCTACCGGACAATGGGCGCGGTTCCGCTGCCTGATGCAGTGAATGGGTGGATAGGTTGAAGGATGCGATCGCAACCCTCGACCCATCGACAGCAACGGCACAAGACAGAGCAGCAGCAAACCGGGTCAGGTGCCCCCGCCTGCACCGTGCGCCTATCGACTTAGCCGGGTGCTCCCCCCACATACCCCCCGTCACATTTTTTCAGGAGAGGCGCAAAATTTTTATGGTTTTCAGATTTGCTTTGCTGGCCCTGGCGGTGCTGTTTATCTTGGCGGCGAAGGGCGACCGGGATGAGTTCCCAGGGCGACGACAGGGCGGCGGCGGGCATGGAGTTAGGGCGGGCCTTATCATTGCCTTAGATTTGGGGACATCGATGGCGATCGCCCCACCTTGTTTAGGGCAACCCCACCTTACGGGGAATCAGGAGGTGATTGCCCATGTCATCGAGAATTGAACTGCGACCCCAGCCCGGCCCTCAATCAATGGCCTTGGCTAGCTCTGCCGATATCGTAATTTTCGGTGGCGGCTGAGCGCTGGCGGTGGGAAGTCGTGGACGATTCTGCTTGAAGCGCTGCGCCACATCAAAAACCCAGCGTTCAACGCTACATTCTTTCGCCGGAGCTACCCCCAGATCAAGAATCCCGGTGGCCTTTGACTTTGGGACGCAAGCTTAGGGGTCTTTCCTCTGGCCGGTGGTGTTCCGCAAGTGTCAGCCCTAAAGTGGTCATTTTCTAGCGGTGCTTACGCTGTGATGCGTCACCTAAAAAATGATGCGGCGGTTCTGGAATGGCAGGGCACGGAGTTGGTCTATGTGGCGATGGATGAACTCACGCACTTTAGCGATTATCAGTATTCCTACATCACATCCCGCCTGCGCTCTACCTCGGGCATTGCACCCTACCTACGGGCAACCTGCAACCCTGACCCTGACAGCTTTGTGCGATCGCTGATTGACTGGTGGATCGCTGACGATGGCTTCCCAAACTATGAGCGCTCTGGGGTGATTCGCCACTATGAGCGACACGAAGGGGAGCTGCTTTGGTTTGACGAGCCGACCGAAGACAGTCTTAGCATTACCTTCATTCCGTCGAGCGTCTACGACAACCCGGCACTGCTGCAAAAAGACAAGAACTATCTGAAAAAACTAAAGGCGCTGCCCCTGGTGGAGCGCCAAAAACTGCTTGATGGTAATTGGAATGTGAGGGCACAGGCCGGGAAAGTCTTCAGAACCGAATGGTTTACCATCACCCAGCAGCTGCCCCAGGTGGTGAAGTGGGTCAGGGTGTGGGACTTCGCCAGCACTGGCGACATGCAGGGCAAAGACCCCGACGCTACCGCCAGCGTGCGCATGGGCCTGATGCAGAACGGCGGCGTGGTGATTACTGACTGCACCCATGAACATTTGACCCCTGCCGGAGTGGATACCAAGCTGAAGGCGATCGCGGCTGCCGATGGCCCTGGCATCCCGATCCGCTGGCAACGCGACCCAGGCCAAGCCGGGGAATATCAGAATCAGGTGCTGCGATCGCACCTCCCCGGCTACGACGCGAAGGGCATCACCACGACCCTAAGCAAATTGGAGCGGGCCAACCCCCTCAGCCGGGCGGCGGAATTTGGCGAGGTGTATTTGCTGCAAGGGCCCTGGAATAACCAGCTGATTAACGAGCTTACCGCCTTCCCCGATGGCCCCCACGACGACATCACCGACGCGGCGGCGATGGCCTACCTGGAGCTGACCGGCGTGGCGATGCCCCGGTTTGGCTCAGCCAAATTTCGCTGAGTCTCAAAACTAGACTCATTCATGCCAGGGCGGGCATGATAGGGCATACGCAAAAAACCACCTTTAAAAAGAGCGTGCGCTGGTACACCGTTATCGACCCTCCGGGCACTGAGCCGATCCGCCTCCCCAGCGTGACCAGCATTTTAGATGTGACCATGCCCCAGGCGCGGCGCGATACGTTGGTGCGGGCTGAGCTGGCGGCACCGGCTAACTACCACATGAAACGGGAGGCGGCGATCGCCCGTGGGACTGCTGTTGATGCTTGGGCAAAGCGGTGTCTAACGGAGGGCAGGATCTACGGTGCCCCTCACCCGGTCGAGCGCCAGTGTAAGCGCCTACTGCCGCTGGTGCGGGGCATCATCAAAACTGGCGGGCGGGTCTATGTCGATCAGGTGGTGCACAGCGTTCCTTTGGGCTATGCGGGGACCCTCGACATCGTAGCCACTTTGCCCGGTGGCCTGGTGGCCCTAATTGAGCTGAAAACCTCGGCCTATACGATTTGGCCTGAAGCGGTTGCCGAGGCACAGCTCCAGGCTGCTGGTTATTTCTTGGCGTGGGGCCGGATGTACCCAGAACGGGGGCTAACGGCAATCGCCACTTACCACGTCACCCCCTACATGATCCACGAACAGGTGATTAGCGACCCCGCGGCTCTGGGCCGTGCTGTTCACACCTGGACGCTGCGCCTCAAACAATTTGCCTCGCGCTTTAACGCTCTGGAGTTGTGATGGGTAGTAGGTTCTTTCGTGCTCCGGGGGCCAAGGTCAGCTACACGGGTTACGAGACGCGCAACTATGTGAGCCGTAAAGCACGGGTGAGCCGGGGCTACTACATCAGCCCTACTCGGCGCGATCGCATTGGCGACGGCTGGCGGTTTTGGTTCTTCTCACCGCGCGGGCCTGCTGCGGATGGGGGTAACTGGCGAGTTGATGCGGTGCGGGCCGATGGCGACGGCGGCGACGACGGCGGCGGCGACGGCGGCGGCGACGGCGGTGGCGATGGTGGGGGCGGCACACTCCCGGCTTGCCCACCAGCGGGAACCACGCTTGATCATACTTGGGTCGGGTGGCACTATCTTGATTTTGATTTCACCCTGCCGCCGCCCTACTACACAACGGGTTCTGGCTCTGGCACTATGCCTCAGTCTGTAGCGCAGTCGATTTCACCCCCTGGTAGCTATGTGGCCGAGGGTGGCGGCTATTCTGAGGGGCCGTTCTTCTATGCGCCCTGGTACTGGTACAGCGACGATGGCGATAGTGGTTGGTCGGGGGAAACGGTTTACTACTATGGCACCAATCCTAATGTTGATCTAGCGGCTGAATGGGCGGCCTGGAAGGCAGACGATCGCTACGTGACTCCTGGCTTTGTGCTGACTACCGTATCGGGAGGCGATTTTTACCTTAACGACCCTAACGGGCTACCGTCTCCCTACTGTGATGACGGATCTACCCCTCCACCTGACCCAGACCCAGGCGGCGGCGGCACTGCCCCCCCAGGCTTTTTGATGGGCGAGGGGCCATGGGCCTACGCTTGCCGCTGCCCAGACTATACCGGTGAGGAATCACCCTACCGGGTGGCCACCGCGCCCTCGCACCGCAAAACTCGGAGCTGGGGGCAGATTCGGCCAGAGTCGCCCTGCAAACACATCGTCTCGTCGGCCAGGTCGCTGGGCGATCAGAAAACTCTAGTCAAGTGGGTGCGCACCTTCAAGAATGACAGCCCAGGTCGTGAGTTTACCAACTCGCCGACGCTGACCGCCGTTGGCGGAGCCTCCCCGGAGGGGAATCGCGCTTACAACCAGGCCAACGCTGAACTCAATGCCGCCTTTAGATCCACGGCGCGATCCATTGGCCGGGCTCGGGCAGCCCAGAACAAGCAGGAACGGGCGCAACGCTCGGCGCGATCGCTTAGCAATCGCCTGGGCAGACTCTGGCGGCTCAACCCAGATGGCACGACTACGAGCAGTAGTAAGAAGGGGCGATATGGGGAAACCTTGGTGGGCAGCCCCATCAACTGGGCCGCCATAGAGAACACCGACACAGCCAGAACGGCTAGCGCCCGTAATGCAAACGTCGATGAATTTATTCAGAGGAATGGCCGGATAGAACCGCTCGACGGCATTCCTTCGGTGGCTGACCTATTCCCCACGATCGCCATCTCGTCAGAGTTCACCCCCAAGGATGATGCTGCAATACGATATGTCAGACGCTCAAACCGATAAGCCATGGCCTTCGCTTCTGCCACTGCTCAAAAAATAGGGAAGTATCTGGGCTACCCCGCCGACAACAGCAGCCAGGGGGCGATCGCCGCTGCGCTAGCGGCGATTGAGGGCATGACGGACACTACCTACAGCGACGATGCGATCGCCACAATCGAAGACTACTTGACTACCCTTGACACCTTGGCCGCCGCTATCTTGACCGAGACCCAAACCGAAGGCTCTACCCTGGTCTCTGAGCTGCGCCGCGAGTACCGCCGTCACTGCGCCCTGGTGGCGGTGGCCACTGGTTTACAGAGCTGGTCTGACACTACTGGAGCAACCCAAACATGAGCCTTACAACGGCTGAAATTGAAAGCATTCGCCGCTACCTGGGCTATCCCGGTGACCAAACCAACGCGCAGGCGATCGCGGACCGCTGCGCGACCTACCTCACCGAAGCCAGCGAGGGCACGATTCGGGGCCACCTTCGCCAGCTCGATCGCATCCAGCAGCAGATCATCACTACGGTGCCCTTCGCGGCTCAAACCTTTAGCTCTGGTGCAGGGGGAACCCAGCAGTACGCCCCGGGCCAACGCATGGCGACCTTTCACAATGAGGCCAACCAATATATAGACGAAATTGCGGCCACCACGGGGCTGGTGGTCTATCGCCGCATCTATGGCGGGGGCGGCGACGGTGGCCGCTGGAGCGGGGGTCGTACAATACGGGGTTAAGGTCGAAAACTCTCGAAGCTGTGGTCTGCCGCCTGGTGCTCCTGGGCGGTTTTTTATGTGCTTCCCCTTCACACCGGGTATTCTTAGCGTTAGTCCCATGAGACTTATGCTTTGCCTCCCGCGCTGATCGACACTCAATGCACCGCCTACCGCCGACAGCTGCCCGTCTGGCGATTGCTGGAGGATGTCTACACGGGCGATCGCGCCTGGCTGGACTATCGCGCCGACGGCACCATAGAGCCACGCCAAAACGCTAAGCGCTACCTGCCCCAGCTGCCCGCCGAAGAATCGGACGAATACAAGCTGCGGCTGCTGCAATCGCACTTTGACGATCGCTTTGCCCAGAGCTGCCGGGATTTTGTGGGCCTGGTGTTTAACAAAGGGGTGCGGCTCGTCGATGTCCCAGCGGCGGTCAAAAAACAATGGGCCAATCTCGACGGCGAGGGGCTGACCGGCGATCGCCTCTGCGGCCAGATTGGCATGTCGGCCCTGAGCCTGGGCCACACGTTTTGCTTGGTTGACTATCCCGAGGCCGACGATTCGATTGTGAGTCTGGCCGATAGCCTGGGCGCAGGCCGTGCCCCCCACTGGCATCACTACAAGCCGTTCGATGTGATCAACTGGCGCTATCGGCGGGTGGGTGGCCGCAATGTGCTGAGCATGGCGGTGCTGCGCTACTCGCAGGTGCTGCCCGATGGCGAGTATGGGGAGAAAGAGCAGACCTTTTACCTACGCCTGACCCCTGGCCGCTTCGACACCTTCACGGTGGCCAAGTCACCGCTGAATGGGCAGCTAACCCAGTACGTTATTCCCGAGCGCTGCGGTGAAATGGGGCGGCGGCTGCGCGGTGTGGTACAACCCTTCGACCATATTCCTTTGGTCTGCCTGTACGGGGGCGATCGCACTGGTTTTTTTACCAGCAACCCCACGCTGCTGAGCCTGGCCAAGCTCAACCTAGTTCACTACCAGGTGAACTCAGACCACCGCCAAAAAATGCACTACTGCTGTTTCCCCACTCCGGTGCGCACGGGTGGCCAGGGTGAGGATCTAACCCTTGGGCCTCGTCAGCTGGTCGATGTGCCCTTGGGCGGTGGCTTCGGCTGGTCTGAGCCGAACAGTCAAAGTCTGGCGATGTCGCGCATTGAGGTGAAAGACATTGAGAGTGCGATGGATTTTTTAGGGGCCGATTATCTGGTCAAGCCGAGCGATCGCCAGGCGGCTAGTACCACGATGGTGCAGGCCAAAAAGATCGAGTCTGAGCTCTACCTGTTCGCCGCTGACTTTGCCACGGGCATTACCGAGTGCCTGCGCCGACATGCTCAATGGCTGGGCCTGGACTATGGCGGTACGGCCACCTTAGAAACCAAGTTCTTCGACAACCTGGCCAGTGACCCCCAGCTGCTACTGGCCTATACCCGCCTGCGCGAGCTGGGCGAGATCAGCACCCAAGAGCTGCGCCGCCTGGCCGCTGCCGCTAACTTCTTCCCTGACTCTGTAACCCTTGAGGACAACCCCGATGGACTTTCTGAAAGCACTCAATCAAATCAAAACGGCTCTACCCGAAGGGGCTGATACCAGCCAGATTGATGCTCTGAGCACAGCCCTACAGCCCTACCAGGGTCTAGACCCGGTGGCTGCTCGTGAGGCGATCGCCAACCAGGCGACCCGCGCCGCGAGTGATGCCCAGTATCAGCAGCTGCAAACTGAGCGGGACAACTATCAAGCCCAGCTCAAGCAATTTCAGGACGGCAATGCCCAACTCTCGAAGGAGCTGGCCGCGACTCGGGGCCTAGCGGCAGCCGGGGTGCGCCCGCAATACGAAGAACTGCTGTTGCCCAGAGTAACTGGCTCTATAGAGCTGGCCGAGGATGGCACACCCCAGACCCCCGAGGGGTTTTGGGATGGCCTTAAAACCAAATATCCCGACATGTTCCACGCGGAGGATGGGGCCGGCACGGGGGCCGCGCCGGGGGCGACTACCGCCGATGACTCGCCGCGCACGGTGCAGGCTACTAACGGCATGGTGACGGGCTTAGATCCGTCTGATGTGCTGAACGGTAGCATTGCGCTCAAGCTCTAGCCCGTGCTGATTTTGATTCTCTCAACTCTTTAGGAACTAACTTCAATGGCTATCGAAGACCTCTACGGTAAGGTGCTGGCCCTGGCTGTCCAGACCATCCGCAAGCAGACCGCTCTACCTGCGCTGGTGAACAATCTCACAACGGGCGATCGCTCCCAGGCTGCGACCCGTGGCGGGGTGACTGAGGTGATTGTACCGCCTGAATTTGCAGCCCGTGATGTGGTGCCAGCCGCAGTGCCCCCGGCCTCACAGGCCGCACCTGCGCCGACTACGGTACAGGTGCCCCTCGACTTTTGGAGGGAGGTTAACTTTCCGCTGACTGAGAAGCACATCACGCTTTTAGAAAATGCCGATACTGCCGCGCCGATGTTTTTGCAGAATGCGGTGGGGCCGATTGTTGAGGAAATCACGGCTTCTATTTTGGCCACCTATCGCGGCATCTACGGCTATGTGGGTACGGCTGGCACTACACCCTTTGGCGCTAGCCCTGCTGAGGCACAGCAAGCTAAAACCGTGCTGACCCGTCAGAAGTGCCCGCGCTTTATGCGAAAGCTGGTGCTGAACAGTGGGGCCTATGGCAACGCGACGGGCTTGCAAAACTTTCGCCTGGTGGATCAGTCGGGCTCTAGCGAGACGCTGCGCGAGGGGGAGATCGGGCGGGCCTACGGGTTCGACTGGCATGAAGATGTGGGCTTTGATGGCATTAGCCACACCAGCACCCCCCTAACCGCTGGAGCGGCCACCGTCAACGGTGCCCATGCGGTGGGTGTGACGACCATCAGCATTGCCAAGGCGACTAACGCTAGCCCGCTGGTGGCGGGCGACATCATCTCTTTTGCAGGCGACACCCAAACCTACGTGGTGGTGACTGGGGTAAACCTGGCGGTGGGTAATACCAACGTGAGCATTCAGCCGCCGCTGAGGGTGGCCAAGGCGGGCGGTGAGGCGGTGACGCTGCGGGCCTCCCACAGCATTAACCTGGCGTTTCACCCCATGGCGTTTGCCTTTGACTCTCGCCCTGCGGCTCGGCTGAATATCCCTGGCGTAACCAGCAACTTTATGACCTGGGTGGATGAGATGACTGGCGTTACCCTGCGCCTGGAAATCAAGGACGAATATCACCAGGTAGGTTTTTACCTCTCTTGCCTGTGGGGGAGAAAGCTAGTTGACCCGCGCTTAGCGGTGCGGATTGCGGGGGCGGTGGGTGAGTAATGGCTGAACTGCCGACGATCGCGATCGCCACCTCTGACCTGCCCCAGGGGTGGATGCTGATCAATGCTGCTGACTTCGACCCGGAGCAGCACCGGGTTTATGACGGTCTGATCCATGAGCCCGATTCTACGGGTGAGGAAATGGCACCGCCTGGGCCTGGGCCAAAGCTGAGCGACCTGAATCTGACTGAACTGCGATCGCTGGCCAGTGATGAGAAGATACCCGGTCGCTCGGGGATGGACAGAGAGGAACTGCTAGAGGCATTGCAGGCGAAGGACTATGAACTATGAGGCGGCTTACCTGGCCAAGCTCGAAGGCATCATTGTGGCGATGGGTGGGGTGGTGCCGGTGGTGACGAATCCTTCTAGTTTTGAGCGGCGATCGCTAGAACTGCTCGATGCGATCGCCTTGGCTTCCTCCACTGCATCTGCTTCGGCGCTGTTGGTGGGTTCGTCTACCCTGATTCCCTACCCGGTGACTCTAGCTAATCAGCTCTACACCGATCCAGCTGGGTGGCTCTGGTATGCGCCGAATGGTGGCTCTATTGGCAATGTTGGCAGCGGCTCGACGGTGGCGCTCGCCAAACTTGAGCAGCTGTTCTATAGGCTCTGGGAGCACTTGGGTTTGGCTACGGCTGGGTGGTCGATTCTCACCGTTGACGGGGTGCCCTCGACAGCTGGGGCAACTGCTGCGGCTGACTGGGCAGCCGGTAAACGGCTGCTTGTGCCTGACCAACGAGGGCGATCGCCCATCGCGGCGGGCCAAGGTTCGGGGCTGACCAATAGGGCGATTGGTTCTCGGGGTGGGGCAGAGACTCATGCACTGATTGAGGTCGAGAACGCGACCCACGGGCACGGCGTAAATGATCCGGGGCACGGCCACACAATGACCATATCTAGAACAGACCCTGGAACTGGCACGGATGTCCAAGCCATTGAGCGTAACGGTAGCTTCATCGGGCCTCAAAACTACGGCGTAAATAACGCTTCTACAGGAATCACAATTCAGAGCCAAGGTTCTGGCTCACCCCACAACAACATGCAGCCCTGGGCTGCGTACACAGTGCTTTGGTTTACTGGTCAGAAAGCATGAGATTTTTAGCAGGCAACGATCGCATCACCCTTGAGAACGGAGAGGCCTACTTTAGCTGCACCCTGGCGCAGTTCTTGGAGCTTGAGCCTGACTTTAGCTATGAGCCTGGAGCGGTTGAGCAGTGGTTACCCATACAGCACTCGATTGTTGTTGATGGGAACCAATGGCCCGCGCCTGAGCGCCTGGGCGATCGCTCTCCTTACCTTGCCAAGATTGAGCAATACTTAGCGGCTCTGCCACCTGACTCTCCACCCGACGCGGCCCCTGATCTGGCTGACTGGTCGGGCTTCCGACTTTGGCGATACCGCGATGCCGACTATATGGCTCTACTGCAAGCACAGCCGGGGCTTATGCTCGCCCTTGAGAATGCGATCGCCCAAAGAGATTACGCTGCCGCTGGTGCTGTGTGGCAGAACCTCCGAAGCAACAGCCACATAACCCCAGCTCTGGTTGAGTCTTTGAATGGTGCGATCGCAACTTATGAACTACCTTTCTCATTGCCTGGGTAAGTGGGAACGAATGGGGACAACCGGGTCAGGTGCCTCGCTCTGGTGCGTTGGGGTTCCCCTGGCCCGGCCAATCGCCTATCGACTTAGCCAGGTGCTCCCCCCACATACCCCTTGCCACATTTTCTTAGGCCACGCACAAAATTTTTTAGTTTTTATAGAATCCACACCAGCAGGCCGCACACTGCGACCCACGCAAAAAGCCCCCAAACGTCATCGCGCACGGGGGCTATGAAGTCGATAGGTAAGTCTTCCATTATCCCTTGCCTGTATATACTTCTTAAAAGTACAGTCTTTAACAGGTTCCACGCGGGATTCAGCCTCCTCTGGCCGGGAGCGCCCGATGCCCCTCCCCTGGCTGGGAGACTGTGCTACCGTTAATGCCCAAGTCGCTCTCCACACACCCTTGGGGATATCCCTGAGGCGAGTTTGACCCAAGCAACGCCTACAACTTCAGATGAGTCAATCCATAGAGGGGCTGTTTGCCCAAACCCTGGCCCGTCGTCATGTCCTCAAGCTGTTTGGCGTGGGGGGGATAGCGGCACTGCTGAGCTACTCGCGCCTCAGTAAGCCCCAGCCCACGGTGTTTCAGCGCGATCGCCTCGAACTGCCCACCCAGGTCGGCAAGCCCACGACGGCGGTGGTGATTGGCGGCGGGCTGGCAGGATTGGCGGCGGCCTATGAGCTGAGCCAGCGCGGCGTAGCGGTGACGCTGCTAGAGCGATCGCCCCAGCTCGGCGGCAAAATCGCCAGCTGGCCCATCCAGGTGGGCGAAGAGTCTTTCATGATGGAGCACGGCTTCCACGGTTTTTTCCCGCAGTACTACAACCTGTTTAGCCTGGTTGACGAGCTGAGCATTCAGCAGAATTTCAAGTCCCTCGATTACTATTCGCTGGTCTACAAAGACCACTACGACCCCGAGGTGTTTCGCCCCAGTAACTCGGCATTTCCGTGGAATATTGTCGATCTGGCGATTTCCTCTTCAAACCGGCTGGAGTGGGGCATTAACCTCACCCACCTCAAGCATCTCCAGGTGTTTCGCGAGATCACCGGCTTCCGCAACCCCCAGACCTACGAGCGCCTCGACCAGCTGTCGGTGACCGAGTGGGTGGGCAACGATTTTCCTAAGGGGCTGTACGACCTCTACTTTTTGCCCTTCGCTAAGTCGAGCCTCAACTCCCCCGATGTGCTCAGCGCCGGGGAGCTGATGCAGTTCTTTCACTTTTATTTCTTTGGCAACCCCGAGGGGTTGGCCTTTAACGGCACCTGCCAAGACATGGGGCGATCGCTGGTCGATCCTATGGTCGAGGCCATCCAGGCCAACGGTGGCCAGGTGCTGACCGGCGTAACCGTCAGCCAGGTGGCTTGGCAGGAGGGCAAAGTGGCCGGGGTGACCTACCAGAATGGCAGCGTGGTGGTTAATCCAGTGCCCTTCTGGGTCGATCGCAACCCCCTGCTGAGTTCAGAGACGATGGAATACTTTGGTGCGGGGGACAGCGTTTATTCGGTAGCACCGGGGGCGAAAACCGCCCTGTCGCTGACCTGCACCCACCAGGGCTGTAGCGTGCAGCGCCAGGTGACCACCACTGCCGAGGGCTACCTCTGCCCCTGCCACGGGGCCGCCTACGCCAGCGATGGCGCGGTACTGGCTGGCCCAGCGCGGGAGAATCTGGCGACGTTTGAGGTGTTGCAGCGAGAGGGCGATCGCATTCAGCTCATGGCCGCCAACGTCGATGGCGTTCCCAACGTTGCCCACGATCTCACCGCCGACTACTACGTCATGGCCGCCGACATTCCCGGCATCAAAGCGCTCTTTTCGCTATCCGACGGTGAGGTAGAACCTGCCCTGGTCTCCCAGATCGATCAGCTCCAGGTGGCCGACCCCTTCGCTGTGGGACGCTTCTGGCTCGATCGCGACTTTGACTGGCAGCACAGCTGGTTTACCTCCCTCTCGGGCTACCGGCTCACCGACAGCATTACCCTCTACCACCGCATTCAAGACGACTACATTGCCTGGGGCGATCGCACCGGGGGCAGCGTCGTCGAGCTGCACGCCTACTGCTACAAAGAGAAAGACTTTCCCACCCAGGCCGATATTCTCGACACCTTTGAGGCCGAGCTCTACGAGATTGTGCCCGAGCTAAAAGGTGCGACCGTGCTGCACCGCCAGCTAGTGAACCAAAAGAATTTCGCTGGCTTTCCTCCCGGCAGCTTTGCCAACCGCCCCCAAACCGCCACCGCCGTCAACAACCTGCTGTTTGCGGGCGACTGGGTACGCATGCCCTTCCCCTGCGGACTGATGGAGCGGGCGGTGAGCAGCGGATTGCTGGCGGCCAACGCCATTTTGCAGCGCGAAGGGGTGCAGCGCCGCCCCATTCTTTCGGTCAACCCCGAAGGGGTGCTCAAAATTTAGGGGTTATCCCCGGAATAGGCATTTTCTCCAGCAATAGGGCAGGTGTGAGATGGACGGATTAACTAGAGAAGCAGCGGTCACAACCCTCAAACAGTCTGAACCTCTGGCTGAATCGCCGGAAAGTGGCCAGGATTCCTCTGCGCCCCACGAGACTGCGGCTCCTAAACGTCCTCTGCGAAAACTGGGTATCAACCTCAACCACTGGTACGCGGTGGCCCAGAGCAAAGAACTGGGCACCCAGCCCCTAGCGGTGAGCCTATGGCACCAGCCGATTGTGCTGTACCGCGATCGCACCGGCAGCCCCATTGCCGTCGAAGACCGCTGCCCCCATCGCCAGGTCAAGCTCAGCGAGGGCACCGTCGAGGGCGACAACATTGCCTGTGCCTACCACGGCTGGCAGTTTGCCCCCGACGGCAGCTGCGCCCACGTGCCCTACCTAGAGCCCCAGCAAAAGCTGCCCACCTGCGCCCTACGGTGGTACCCGGTGCAAGAGCGCGACGGCTTTATCTGGCTCTTCCCTGGCGAGGCAGCGCTGGCGGATACGGTTACCCCAATGGGCTTGCCCGAGTGGGAGCACCTCAACTTCATCGGCTCGCTGACCACCATCGACGTGCAGGCCCACTACTCATTCTTAATTGAGAATTTGATGGATATGTACCACGGCCACCTGCACGGCGGCGCGCAGGTGTGGGCCAACCCGGTGCTGGCCGAGCTAGAGGCTAACGATCGCCATGTTCACGCCCACTACGATGCTGAGAGCTACTACCGCATCGACAAAATTTGGTCGGCCAGCCAGCTGCTGATTCCAGCACTACGCAAGCTGCACCCCGAGCCACTGGACGTCTATTACCACTATCCCCACTGGCGATCGACCCTAGGCGATGACTTCGTCATCTACTGCCTGTTTTGCCCGGTGAGCGAGACCCATACCCGCGCCTACCTGCTGCACTTTACCTCTCTGGAGCGGTTCCCGAAGCTGCACAAAACCCCGCTGGCGGTGCGGCGGTTCGTCAAACGGGCCTTTACCAACTCGGCGAGCTTTGTGCTGCGACGACTGGTGCGCGAAGACGTGCTAATGCTGGAGCAAGAGCAGCAGGCCTTTGATCAACACCCTACCTATCGAGGGCCGGAGCTGAATCGGGCGCTGACGGCGGTGCAGCAGTTGATTCGGCAGCAGGCGGAGGGGTAGGGGTGAGGGGAGATGGATGAATTCAAAGTGCAAAATTGAAAATTCAAAATTTTGAACTTTGAATTTTGCACTTTCCGCATCAGGAGACAGCGGCCCTAAGCCAGTGCCTTTCCACCCTACAATGGGCCTGCGATCGCAGTTCAACTCTAGAGGCTCTTTTTCAATGGCTGGCCCCGATATTCTGGCGCTCGATTTTGATGGCGTGGTCTGTGACGGGCTGCGGGAGTATTTTCAGACCGCCTGGCGAGCCTACGGTGAGGTGTTTGAGCCGGAGGCGGGGGCACCGCCGGAGGGGCTGGCGGAGCGCTTCTACCCGCTGCGGCCCGTGGTAGAAACGGGGTGGGAGATGCCCCTGGTGCTCTACGGGCTGAGGTCGGGGGTGCCCGATCGCGACATTCTCGATCGCTGGCCGGAGCTAGTGCCGCAGCTACTGGCCCAGGCGGGGGTGGAGCCTGCCACCCTTGGCAAAGCGGTGGATGGGGTGCGCGATCGCTGGATTCAATCCGACATCGAGGGCTGGCTCAGCTACCAGCGCTTTTACCCTGGCGTGATCGATCGCCTCCAGCAGGCGATCGCGGCGGGGGTGGAGCTGGTGATTATTTCGACGAAGGAAGGTCGGTTTATTCAGCAATTGCTGGCTAAGAGCGGGGTGACGCTACCCAGCGAGCGAATTCTGGGGAAAGAGGTCAAGCGACCCAAGTACGAGACCCTGCGGCAGATCAAAGCCGCCCATCCTGACGCGACCCTCTGGTTTGTGGAAGACCGGGTAAAGGCCTTGCAAGCAGTACAGGAGCAGCCTGACTTGGGCGATGTGGCGCTGTTTTTGGCCGACTGGGGCTACAACACGGCGGGCGATCGCGCGCACGCTACGCCCCAAAGCGGTATTCACCTGATCTCCCTGGCTGATTTTGGCGGCCCCTTTGAGCAGTGGGTAGCGGTAGACCCCAGCAATGTAGCCTAGGATTCACCGTAATTTTACGGAAACTTGACCGCTGGGGCGATCGCTTAAATTGTTCGTAACGATACCAACCAGTATTTTTCCGGATTCTGGCCCCCGAGCCAGAATGTGGAATAGACCCCGGTGTTCAGTGATCCCGATCGGGCTACTGTAGCGTTCCGGCCCAATGCTCTGCTGTTGTCTCTGTCTGTGTTCCCATGCCTGACCTCTTTGTTCCCCCGTCAAAAACTGCCCCCGCGACGGAGTCTGTTATTTTAGAGGCGCTACCCCCAACTGACGAGGTGCCTGACGACACGGCAGAGCCGATCTTAGAGGTCACCACAGTCCCTGTAGAAGACTTGCTGGCAGCAGATCCCCCAGCCACAGTCGCCCCTCCACTCCCTGTAGAAGATCCCCCGGCACCAGACTCAACCGGGGATGGAGAGGCCGTACTCACCATCGCCCTGGAGACAGACGCCGTGCCACCGGCAGAATTCTCCCGCGATCGGGCACCAGCCACAGTAGACACCCTCTTTTTCTATGGTCGAACCGGCAGTGGCGACTCCACCCTTTACGAGGTGGATCTGTCCAGCGGTACCCTGTCGCCAGTGACTACCCCGCTGGACCTTTTCCCCACCACCCTAGACGGGCTCTTTGCCGCCGAGCCCCTAGCTCCCCCCATTGGCGCTGATCAACCAGATAACGACCGCGTCTTCACCCTAGTACAGGGCAGCAGTAGCAAAAACTTTCTCATCGGTACCACCGCCAGTGAGGCCCTGTTTGGGTTGGGTGGCGATGACCTGGTGTTGACTGGGGCCGGCCACAACCTGGCCTTTGGTGGCCCCGGCAACGACACCCTGGTAGGCGGCACGGGCGACGACGGGCTATTTGGCGGTACTGGGGACGATGTAATCGACGGCGGCGCGGGGGATGACCTGCTGCTGGGTGGCCTAGGCAACGACGTGCTGGACGGCGGCGGCGGAAGCAACATTTTAGTCGGTGGCGCCGGAGCCGATATCTTTAGACTCAACACGCCGGGGGGCTATGGCGGCGCTTCGGTGGGTGGCCTCAGCTCTGCCGAGCCCGACATTCTGGTTGACTTTAATGCCGCCGAGGGCGATCGCCTCGACTTTAGTCTGATTGCGGCTCAGTCGCTATTTGCCGGTCTCGAATTGCTGTCTTTTCTAGACTTTGTGCAGGTGGGGGCCGATACCCACGTGCAGGTGAGTACGCCCCTGGGGCAGATCACCACCGAGGCCATTTTGCTGGGGGTGGAGGCCGATACTATTACCGCCGAGAGCCTAACCTTTACGCCCCCTACCGGGCTGCCCTTGCTGAAGTAAATTTAGCTGCCAGAGGCGTCTCACTTTCCGGTAGCATCGGGGCTGAAGCGATCGCGGTAACGTTATGAGCGAGGCCCTGCTGCATCAGTTGGCCACCCACATGGCTGGGGAGTTTGACAATCGTCAGCAATCCCTGGCCGACCCGACCTGGTACCTCCACCTGCGGCTGTGGCAACGGCCTCTGCCGAGGGCGTTGTTTGGCGAAGGGTACAGCTTTTTTATCGAGCAGATTAGCGTCATCTCGGGCAAACCGCCCTACCGCCAGCGCATTTTGCACATCACCCAGCGCAACGACCAACTTTGGGGGCAGTACTACGGGCTGCCCGACTCGGTGGCCTACAGCGGTGCGGCCACCCAGCCCGATCGCCTGGCCTCGCTCACGCGCGAATCTCTGATTGACCTGCCCACCTGCGGATTGGCGATCGAGTACCAGCCCGCCAGCCAAACCTTTAGCGCCCGCCTGCCGGGGGATAGCCTGTGCAGTTTTACCGTCAATGGCACTACTTCCTACGTGCGGCTCAAGTTTGACCTCGGCCCCGAGTCGCCCGCCCCCAACAGCCCAATGGTGCTGCATATGGAAGATCGCGGCGTTGACCCGGACACTGGCAAACCCACGTGGGGCCCGCTGATGGGGCCGTTTCAGCTGGTGAAGCAAAGCGCCTTTGCGCTGCCGGGGTAAGGCGCTGGTAAACCACGCCGCTTGCGGGGCGGTCATCGGTGTTACCCTGGAGCGATGCTTTAGGCCCCTAGGGCCTGATCTGGGGCGTTCCCTCGGGAAAATCGCCCCTGTTTAATTGTTTGTTAATTGCCATCCACCTCCCCTTTCTTACCGACCCCGCATGGAGACCGATTTCCTAATTCTGACGGTGTACTTCATCTGTATGGGCTATGTGGTCTATAAGATGGCGCTGTCGATTGAGGAAGAACTGGAAGACCAGGTGGTACTGGTGCCCGACGCCGCCGGGTTGGAAAGCACGGTGCGATCGCAGCTGGTGCGCCAGGGCTTTGCCGAAACCGCCGCCGCTGTCCTCCAGCCTGGGGCCGGAGCGTTGGGTAAAGTTGTTTCTCTTCAGCTGACGGTGCCCGAGCCCAGAAGCCTAGCCGCTCCCGAAGATCGGCCCGACGAACCCGACGAAGGGCAAATTATGGTGCAGGTGCTGCCCCAGGGGCCTCACCCGCTTCAGTCGGTGAATGGGCTGACGGTGCAGGTGGTCAACCAGAGCCGCGCTGTTCAGGTGATCGTCGATTGGGATCGCAGCTCCATTAGCCGCATGACCAACGAAATTCGCCGGGTGATTCGCCACACCCCCGGCATGCGCCTCGATCTGGCTGTGCCTCAGGTGTCGAGCGTCGTCAACCCCAACCAGTACCTCAGCACCGTAGTGGCCAGCGAAGACTGCTTTGGCCGCAGCGCCGACAGCCAGGTGCTTCAGCAGGCCACCCCGGTGGTAGATATTCCCAAAATGGCCAACCTCAAAGGCCCCCTGCGCAACTATTCCCTCGACCTGGTGGTGCAGCTAACGCCCTTTAGCGGGCGGGGGGGCCGTCCAATTATGCTGCTATTGCCGTTTCGCTTTGCGATCGAGCCCCTCCCCGCCAAAGCCGCCATTCCCCTGGTGAACTGGATTCTCAAACGCTAGGAGAGCCAAAATGACGATCAGTACGATGCGCCACTATGGCCGATGATCGTCTCCGCCCGCAGCTAAAGGTGTCGTTTCATCATTGCCTGTCCACCTATGCAGCTCAACGAAATTGTCCCCTGGGGCAGAACGCTGAAGGAATACAGGTCAATGTTTAGCCTGTCAGAGGCAGATTTAGGCCTAAAAATTCTCGGCTGCGGCGATGGCCCAGCCAGCTTTAATGCTGAAATGACGGAGATGGGGAAATCCGTTGTGTCGATTGACCCGGTGTATCAATTTTCCGGGTTGCAGATTGAGCAGCGGGTGCGAGACACCTATGACGCAATTATTTCTCAGGTCAGGCAAAATGCTAGCCGCTACGTCTGGCAGACCTTTGACGATGCCGATGCCTTGGGCCAGGCTCGCCTCGCCGCCATGGAGACATTTTTATTAGACTATGGAGCAGGCAAGGCAGACGGTCGATATTTGTGCCAAGCGTTGCCGAGCTTAGACTTTAACGACGACCAGTTTAAGCTGTGCCTATGCTCCCATTTACTGTTTTTGTACGCCGAGCAGCTCTCGCTTGATTTCCATATGGCGTCGATTCAAGAATTGCTGCGAGTTGCGATCGAAGTGCGGATTTTTCCGTTGATTCAGCTCAATTGTCAGCCCTATGCGCATTTGAATGTGGTTCTAGAAGAGTTGTCCAAGAAAGGCTACAGTGTCCAGATTGAATCGGTCGCCTACGAGTTTCAAAAAGGTGGAAACAAAATGCTGAGAATCAATCGACAAAGCATTTTACAAACAATTTAGATGGCTAAAGCCTCAACCTGTGGCAAAACTACTGACCGAGCTGAAATACGACGCCCAAATATTCTCGGTAAGCGCAAATTTTATTGTCCCTGACATCAAAGGCGATCGCAGCCTGATTTTGATAAGGATACCCTGCCATCAAGCCTTCAGAACGAACTTCAAAAATCACCGTAGTAGGGCTAGTTGCTATCTGAAGAACGACTAGAGTCAGTCCTTCAGGAAAGTGCGTAGACACCAGCTCAAAAAATGCTTCTGCCTTTTCGCGTCCGTGGTTTAAACCCTTAAAGGGGCCTGCAGGAAACCAAAACGTAAAATCGTCGCTGAGCTGATCTAAAAATGGCGACCACTCACCACAGGCCAGCCCTTGAGCAAAGGCCTGAAACGCCGCCTCAGCTACGCGCAATGTTTGAACGCTGGCTTCGGGCATGGAGAAAGTAAGCAACAGTCTTCAAATTATAAAGGCAACCAGGGTATTTCAAAGACCGCCCAAAAAGCGCCCTGGGCTAAGGCAGTTGTGGGGATCAAATTGGGCTTTGATCGCCTTCATCACACTCAAAGCATTGCCGTTGTAGCCCCACACATCCACCGATTTTTTCAGGGAGAGCGGTGCTTCCAGCAGGGTGAGATAGCCATGGCTAGCGGTGCAGATAGCCCGTAACTCCTCTACCAAATCCGCGGTGGCCGCGGGTAGCCGCACCGTGCCAATACCGCTACCCGCATGGATGCGAGCCACGCCACCTGAAGGAAGGTGGTCGAGCCAGGTCATCGCCTTAGCCGGGGGGAAGCCCACCTTAGCCACAATGGCCCCCTGTTGTTCAGACTGAGGAAAGAGAGCCCCACGGGCCGTCGCCCAAATTTGCTCATCTTCTACACCCTCTAACACCTTGGCGGATAACTCCATGCCGATCATGGCCAAGAGAGCGTTGACCTGTTCCTCTACCCCTGGCGCAATGGATTGAAACTGGGCTAGTAGTGCAAAGGTTTCCCCATAGCCTAGGCGTGCAGCCAGAGCGGGTGACAATACATCGAGGGCCACTGGGGTTAAAGATGACAGACGCACAGCATTGACGAGGGCATCCATTGCGCTGACGGCCCCGGTGATGACTACGGTTTTAGACTGATCTTGCCCTGGGTAAAGCCGAAAGGTGAGCTGAGACATGATGCCCAGGGTGCCATAGGAGCCGGTCAGCAGCTTCATCAGGTCGTAGCCCGCGACGTTTTTGACTACGCGCCCGCCCGCCTTGGCGATCGCCCCGTCATAGCGCACAAAGGAAATGCCAATCAGCATATCCCGCAGGCCACCATAGCGCTGACGCAGCGATCCAGTGTCCCCTGTGGCGACAATACCACCCAAGGTCGCCTGGTCTGAATAGGCCGGATCAACCGCTAAGAACTGGTTGTGCTGCGCCAGAACTGGGGCTAAATCCGCCAGTTTAACTCCCGCCTGGGCGGTGAGGGTCATATCCCCCACGGCGTGGTCGATCACCTGGTTGAGCCGGGCGGTGCTGACGATTAAATCTACCCCTGCCCCAACGCCGCCCCAGGACAATTTGCTGCCGCTGCCGCAGGGTATGACCCGCCAAGAATTTTCATCGGCGCAGGCCATGACCGCCGAGAGTTCTACTTCGGTGGTGGGGTAAACGACGGCCTGCGGCGTTAGGTATTCCGGTAGATTGAGGGATTTGGGAGGGAGGATGCGATCGCTCTCCACCACATCCCCCAAAATTTCAGCAACGTTGGCCATACCCTAGTCGATGCTGATAGGGGTGGGGCCGCTGGCAGAACCGGCGGCGGGGGGCACGTTGGTGCGGGCGGTGCGAAACTTGGCATAGAGGCGATCGCGCCAGTCAAAAAAGGCCCGATATTCCGGCACATCGGCAATGCCAGGGACACCCTTACCGCCAATGCCCTCGGGCAGATCGACATACTGCGCAGTGGGGAACTTAAGGTACATGGTGGCAGCGGCCACGGCAAAGTCGGCCAAGGTGGGTGCATCGCCCAGCAGATAAGGGCTATTTTGCAGCATCAGCACCAGGGCTTGGAGATCCTGGCGCAGGCCAGCGGCAGCAATTTTGATGTCATCGGGGCCAAAGCCAACGCCGGTGCCCACCAGGTTGAGCAGGTCGCCGGGTAGCGCCCCCACCAGGCTGCGCAGGGGCGCGGGGGTAAAGCTGGGCAGCAGCGCGGTGCGAAAGTTGGGGTGCTGTTTAAAGGCTCCGACCATGACGACGCGGGCCTTGGGGACGATCGCCTCATCGGCCCAGCTTTCTAGCGCCAGGCACAGGCCCTTTTGCTTGGGGTCGGTGGGAATCAGGGGGCGATCGGGATAGGCTTTTTCGAGGTGCAGGGCGATCGCCGTCGAGTCGGGAATCACCAACTCACCATCCTTGAGCACGGGCACCTGACGCTGGCCCGACAGCTGAAAGATTTCGACTTGGCCCACGCCGGGGGTGACTTCGACCTTGCGGTAGGGCACCTGTTTGTAGTCGAGAATCAGGCGAATTTTTTCGGCAAAGGTGGAGGCTTCAAACTGGTAAAGCTCTAGCATGGGAATCCTTATTGGCCAGGTTCTTCAGGGGGCAGAGTGGGCACTGGTAAACCCGGTAACACTGTATCGCTATTTGCAGGCGCTGCACAGGCGGAATTAGTCGGCGGCTGGGTGGTGACGGTGACGGTTTCAAAGCCTGCGGTAGACAGAAGTTGTCCGACCGTGACTTCGGCGCGGCGGTTGGCCTCGGCCAGCAGATTTTCTTGGCAGGCGGCCTCTTCAATTTTGACTAGCGCCTCTTGCTGAGCTTTTTCTTGCAGCTCGGGGGCGGTATCTGGCCCCAGGCCCAAAAAGCCGCGACTGTAGTCAAACACGTTCGATTTGCTGAGATCGATTTTGCTGTCGAGAATCTGCGGCGGCGGCAGGGTGATCTGAATCGAAGATTCCCCGTTTACCTGCACCATATCGGCGGTGATTTGCGAGAGATCGACCCCGGCCCGCACTTCGCCGTAGGCAATGTAAAGCAGGTTAGTCGAGCCGATCACGTAGCCTGCCAGGGTGCGATCACTCTTGGTGGGCACCACCGCCTCCATGGCAAAAATCGCCGTGGTCAGCTCGCTCGCCCCCCGCAGCTGTTGAACGATGACAGAACGCACATCTACCTGGGGCTCACTGGGGCCGGTGGTGAGCATGAGGCGCATGCCTTCGAGGAAGCGATCGGGCGATCGCCAAAAACCAACCCCCGCCGCAATGCCCACCAGCACCGCGCCGCCGATCAGCGCGTTGAACACCGTGCGAATGGGTCGAAAGGGCGACCGACGAGGCTTTTGCGGCACGGGTTGTGGAACTGGAGTAGGCCAAGGCTCAGCCGGAACGCTAGGGTCTACGTAGCGCGGCGGCAGCGGGTCGGGCAGTTTGCGATCAGGTGGTGCAGGGCGCATGGGCAGGGAGTGGTTTGTTAGACAGGATGGTGAGAACGGTGGAAAGATAATGAGTTAGTTCAAGTGTACTTTTTGTAGATCATTCCTGGGCCATCGGTTTTAGATAATCAGGATTTAAGGCTGAAAACGAAGGTTGCGGAGCGTTCTAACTTGGGCAATGGTTTCAAAATCGCGATCGTTGTGAACTAAGAGCAAATCGTTTTTGATGGCGGCTTGAGCGATGCAACAATCTATTGGACTGCGGACGGTCAGCCCCTGACGACGGAGGTCATAGTAAATGCGGGCAGCAGCTTGCCAAGATGAAGCTGTTAGTTCAACGTAGTCCTGTTCCTCCAGGTAAGTTGAGGGGACTGCCCACTCTTGCTCATTCGAGCTGCCCTGAAGCAGTTCAAGCTGAGTGAATCGGTTGAGTAAAACCTGACGGTTCGCAATCAAGGTTTCAAGCTGTTGGCGCACTTGACCACTGCGATCGCGAAAGACACCAATCCACACCGATGTATCAATCAGCAACATTGCGAGTTTCGCGCAGGGCTTTATGGTCAAAATTGGGAGAAAGCTGGATTTTCCCTGCTAAGTCAAGCAAGTTTTTTTTGCGCCGTGATCTCACAAGTTCCTGTAAGGCAAGGCTCAATAACTCTTCTGGGGTGGTGAGCTTTGTAAGTTGTAGCGCCTCCTCAAGCAGTGCTTCGTCAAGATTGAGCGTAATTTTCATAGGGCACAGATCTAAATGAAAACGATCCAACAAGACAAGCCGCTGCATCGTCTTCTATCCTAGCCTGGCCTAGAAATTCCGACCTTCGGTTAACACATCGTACAGACCCCAGATTGCCATGGGGCGCATGTAGTGGCAGGCACGGTAGGTGCCCAGGGCGGTGATCGCCTCGGGAGTGCGAAATTGCAGGCCGTAGGCGTAGATTTGCTGAATCACCGCTTCGGTAATGGTCATTGCCTCTTCCCGCTTACCCATCTGGGCGAAGAAGGCCGCCAGGCCAAAGTTGATGCCGATCCACACCTCCTGCTGGTGGGTGCTGTCGGGATCTTCCGGGGAGCCATCTGGGAGAACGCCATTGGCAGCGCCGATCGCCATTTTCAGCGAGGCAGCGCTAAAGTTGCCCAACTGTGCGCCCTCAAACTTTTGCTGGGGTGGGCGTTCCTGGCTCTGCACCACCTGATTAAATTTCACAAAACAGGCGTCGTAGATGGCATCAAGGGCCGACAGAGTGAATTCATCTTCAACTAGATCCGGCAGGCCCAAGTGGCGCACCATAAACTGGCCGCAGAGCTGGTCGGCCATCACCACATCGGAGCCGTTGCCGGTGTCAAGCCGATAGTAGCGGCCATTCCACAGTTTGGGGTGGTAGGCCTTGAGGCCGTTGTCGAGCCAGCGGCGGTACTGGCTGAGCAAAATGGGGGTGTTGCCGGGGGCCAGGTTGTTAGCGGTGAGGATTTCGGCCATGGCGATCGCCGCCTCCATCGCCCCCAGCCACAGGCCACCGCAGTAGGCGCTAATGCCCTTGAGCTGCCAATCGTCGAAGGTCTGGTCGGGAGCCCCCTCGTTTTCGGGAATGCCGTCGCCGTCGCGATCGAACTGCTTGAGATATTGCAGGGTATCGACCACCGCTGGCCAGCAGTCTTTGAGAAAGGCCACATCCGTTGCGCCCGTGAACTGGTAGGCGCGGTAGACCTGAAGCACAAAGTCGCTGCCCAGGTCTTTCCACTGATTGCAGTCTTGGTAGCTGGTGTAGTTGGTCTGCTCCCAGGGGTGCTCGTTGGGGGCACCCAGGTCGTGGGGCGTTGCACCTTTGAGCTTGCGAATCGCCGGGGGATTTTCTAAACCCATAGTGACGTAGTAGCCAATGATCCGCCGCCGCTCGTCTTGGGCGGGGATGGCGCGGGCAAAGGCACGCAGCACGGCTTTCTCTAGCTCGGGCCACAGCAGCAGAGTGGCAAAACCGCCGTAGAGGCGCACGTCGAGGCTTTCGTACCAGCGGTAGTCGATGCATTCGAGCACCGCAAACTGGCCCACGGGGTCGGCCTCGGTAGCGGCGCTCCACAGGGTGCCGCCGCTGGCCAGGTCGTACAGCTCGTTGAACAGCGCCATTTTGAAGGCGTCGGGCAGATCGGGCCGATCGAGAATCGGCTGCTGCCAGGCAGTAATGTGCTGCTGCCAGGTCTTGTACTCAGTCAGGGCATCGAAGGCGATCGCCCGCGCATTCCGCCCATCGGTGCCGTAGAAGTCGGTGTAGCGCCGGAAGTTGTTGACCCCAGCGGCGAACTCTGTCACGGGCAGATCCCAGGCCAGGGCAACGGGAATCTGGCGGGTTTCGCCGGGTTGTAGGGTAAAGCGGAGGGCGATCGCCCCCCCAATCTGCTCTCCTTCCTCCGCTGGAGACGTATCCAGCAAATTCATCAGCCGCCCCAGCTTGGCAAACGAATCCCACAGGTCGCGCCCGTCGCCTGCCGGGTTCCAGCGCAGGTCGTAGGAAACTTCCACGTTGGGATCGTCTAGCGCGGCGATGCACCACTGGCCATCGCCCTCTTTAGGGTCGCCCTGCCAAGCTCCGTTCATGACCAGCGCCTTGAGACCGTCGGCGTTGATGAATTCGTTGAAATTGCCGGTGCTTTGGGCGATCGCAGGCACGTAGTCGTAGTAGGGGCTGCCATCATCGCGCAGCAGCACCTCGGGGGATTTTTGCGTGTTGGTGAACCAGCCCACCATATTCTGCCAACTCACCATGATGCTCAAGGTGATGGGGGTAGTGGTGGGGTTGTGGGCCGTCCACTCAAAGGCCACTACTGGATAGCTGGCTTCTTGATAGTTGTCGGGCCAGATGGGCGAAATCTGTTCGCAGGTAATCTGGGCGCGAAACACGTTTTCGTAGCGGTACCAACTGCGGGGATACAGCGCGTGGTAGCTGCCGGTCGTTCGGGCCTTGGTGGATGCCGGATACCACGACCACGACGATAGACTGCCATCCTCGGGCAGTTGGGTGCTGAGGGCGTAGGCTTGGGTTCTGCCGCCCCTCTGCTCCCACAGGCTGAACTGGCAGCCAGGGAAGCTCTGGAACACGTGCTCGCCGCCATCCATATGCCAGAGGTTGAAGTCGCCATCGGGCGATCGCCCCACACAGCCCGCCCCCAGCCCGCCCAGGGGTGCCCCGTGGTTGGGGCCATCGTCGAGGTTGCTAGCGTAGCGCACGATGTAGTGGTGCTCCCAGGGCTGGCCGAGGGGGCGCTGCCACGCCTGGGATGGAATCTGAGGGAGGGATGGGGTTTCAGTCATCCCAGAATTTTACCGGAGCAGGTTAATTTATATCGAGGCTTTTAGCTGCTGTAGCAGCCAACTCGCGCTCACCCTCGCTGGGCCGATCGCCGCGCCGGCAGCTTGCGCCGGGAGGGCTTATTCTCAGGCTCTAGGGAATTGGGGTGTTGCGCCTCCAGCAAAAACACCCGCCGACCATCGGTAATGCGGTAAAGCGTGGTGCAGGTACAGGTATGGCCCTCAGCCTTGAGCTGGGCGGCTCGTTCATCGCAGGCGGCCTGGGCTTGTTCAACTTCTTCCCAGTCGGTTTCGAGAAATATTTCCTGGATTAAACTCATATAGATAAAAAATGAAGAGTAAAGAACGAAAAACTGAAGCAATGCCTGACGCGATTGAGTCATGGCATTGCAGACTGGTCTGGCAAAGGCTTAATCGACTACGACGACTCAAAGACCTTGATTAAGGGTACTGATTCTGCGCCCAAATGGCCGTAACGGCGAGAAAATTTTCCTACCGCCGGGTTTTAGCGGGAGCAGCGGCTCTAGATTCGATCAAAAATTCCGGGATATCCCACAGCGCATCGGCATCGAGGCAGTACTGCTCGCACACCAAGCTGAGGCGGCTGCCCCCGCTGGCCATGGCGTTGACCGAGTGGGTCAGGTTGCCCTGAAAGTGCAGCAGCAGGCCCGTCTGGGGCCGAATCTGCGCTACTCGCTGTCGCCCCCGCTGCAACACCAGTTCGCCGCTGGCCAGGTCAGCGGGCACCTGCACATAGAGCACGCTGACCTGCTCGGGCGGGTCAATGGTTTTGCAGTATGACCGCAGCGAGCGATCGATGTGGGGGTCAACCCGCGACCCCTGTTTCAACAGTAGCGGATTCAGATAAAAAGCGTTGCAGTCGGGCAGCAGCGCCTGGTCGAGGTAGGGCTTAAAAAAGGGAAACTGGCGATCGCACTCGGCTCGCCCTGCCCCTTTGAACACCACAGAAAAGCCCTTGGTGGCGACAAAATCGCGGTTGAGGTTGTTGGTGGCAAAGTAGCGGCACGACTGAATTGCCCCCCGCAGGTTGTGCAGGTAGGCGGCAGAAAAAGCCTCGGGCTGGCAGCGATAGTAGGGCATAGCGTGAGATCGGCGTGGTCTAAGGCAGGTTCGGGAGTCAGGATCTCACGGGTGTTCGGCAAAGGTGGCGGTGTCACCCGTCTGGGTGAAGGAAACCACGGTGTAGGGGTCAACGCCATCGCCCGTTTCCATCCCCGGCGAGCCCACGGGCATGCCCGGCGCGGCGATACCGAGCACGTTGGGTTGCTCGCTCAGCAACCGCTGCACATCCGTCGCAGGCACATGGCCCTCAATGACGTAACCCTCGACTAGGGCCGTGTGGCACGAGGCCAAAGCTTCTGGCACGCCGTACTGGGCTTTGATCGCATCCATGTCGTCTGTAACCACATCCTGCACGTCGAACCCGGCGGCCTGCATGTGCTCAACCCAGTGGCCGCAGCAGTTGCAGGTGGGGCTGCGGTAGACCGTTAACTCGGTCGCGGCCCAGGCGGTGGAGGGGCCGAGCAGGGCGATCGCCAGAACTATCCCCAAGGCCAGCAGTCTACCAATTAACCCACGACGACTCATCGAAAAATTTTCCTACAGTATCCGTTTAGTGTGCCCTACCTCTAAGGATACTGAAATCTACGTAAACCTCAGTTCGAGTTAAGGCGCTAGCCCCCGTTGGGGATTGTGATCACCCCAGCCCAAGGTCTTCTGTAGGGGTCAGGTGCCTTTAGTGCTGCGGCAGATAACTGTCATGGATAAGAAGGCACCTGACCCCTACAGCCGCATGGCATTCTGGTGGCAGTCCTGTGGTGAGGTGGCCCGATGCGGCAGATTCTAAAACGGCTGGCGAAAACTTGGATGCACCATATCCATCCGCGACTGATGTCGTTTGTAGCCGCCGTTGGTCTGCTCTGGCTGGGGACGTGCCTACTGATTCTGTTCGGTCTGGCCAACCTGGCCGATGAGGTGTTAGAGCAGGAGGCCTTCTTCTTTGATGAGTCGATTTTGCTGTGGATTAACCAATTGGCCACCCCGGCCCTAGATCGGGTCATGCTAATGTTTACCCGCCTGGGCGATCCCAGCACGGTAGTGCCTCTGACTTTCATTGGGTTTAGCGGGCTCTGGTGGCGACGCCATCGCTCGATCGCGACCGTTTTTGCCATCAACTGCATAGGCGGGGCGGTGTTGAGCACCGGGCTAAAACTCTTGTTTAGCAAGGATCGACCAGAACTTTGGCCCCAGATTATTACTGAGAGCACCTACAGCTTTCCCAGCGGCCATGCCCTGGGGTCGATGGTGCTTTACGGCTTTACGGCTTACCTGCTGGCGCAGCGCTTCCCCAGGCAAAAAATAATCATTTATGCAGGGGCAGTCTTTTTGATTGGCGGCATTGGCCTGAGTCGGCTTTATCTGGGGGTGCACTGGCCAACCGATGTGCTGGCGGGCTACGGCATTGGCTTCCTGTGGATTAGCGGCTGCATTGCTCTTTTGCGCTTCAAGCTCTCGACTCCACCCTGGCTGAACTGAAGTAGGTCGTGGCTGAAAGGCGATTCCCCTTACAGAAGATGTTCGCCACAAACAGATTGCCTTTATTGCAAGCATCCTCAGCGTTCTGCCCGGCCACGGATGGCGGGGGAAATGGCCAGGGTCTCTGCCCCAAACAGCATGGCAGCAATGTCGTCATCGGTCCAGGTGTGGGTAGATTGGCAGTGGTGGGCCACGAGCAACCCCCAGAGGTCGTCGTCCACCAGCACCGGCACGACTAAGTTGGCCTTTACCCGCAGCTCGCGCAGAAAATTGCGGTGGCAGTCGGCCAGGGGCTCGGTTTCAATATCGGCGATCGCGCGGATCCGCCCGGCTAAATACAGCGCCGCATATTCGTCGGTGAAACATTCATCTGGCCCGGTGGAGCCAAAGATCGAAAACTGCGGATCGCTGAGGGCTTCGAAGGTGACTCGCCCTTTCCAGGGGCGGTAGAAGTAATACAAGAGCACTCGGTCAGCCTTGAGTTTGTGTTGCAGATCGCGCGTGGTTTCCACGATCTGACTATCCCTCTCCAGGGTCGTTGAGAGGTGGGTAATGATTCGCTGTAGACCGGGATCGGCCTGCCAGGTCGAGTCAGGATGGGGAATTTCGGAAGAGGGCTTTCGCACAGAATTGATTCGCTGTAACCGCTAGGGAGAACGTGATGGTTGTATTTTAGCTAGACCGCGGGGTGGGCTGACTGCGAAAAGATCAGCACGGTATAGGGGCCGATAGACAGGGTGCCATGCCAGGGCAGCCCGTCTTGATCACCGGGTTCGGCGTTGACATCGGTGCTGGGGTGGTTGGCAAAGTCGTCGTTGTAGCCCTGCCAGTCGCTGTTAAAGCGCAGCGTCCACAGGCCAGCGGAGGGAAAGCCCAGCTGGTAGTTTTCGTAGGTCGCATGGGAGAAATTGGCCACCACCACCACGTCGTCCCCAGGGCCACCCTCGGCCCAGCGCTGAAAGGCAATGATCTTGCGATCGTCGTTGAGGTGGTAGACCTGGGTGAACTGCCCGCAGAGCCCGCGGGTAAAGCCGTCGCGGCTGAGCCGCAGGCGAATTAGGTCGCGGTAGAGCCGCACAATGCCGTGGAACTCGTCGCGCTGATCCCAATCGACGGGCACGGTGTCGCGAAACCAGCCGCCTTCGAGAAATTCTTGCCCCTGAAACAGCATGGGAATGCCGGGGGCGGTGAACACCATGGCAGCGGCCAGGGTCGAGCGTTTGCGGGCGTACCAGCCCTTGGGGTCGCTGGGGCTGATTTCCTGGGGCACCCGCGACTTGCCGTTGGCCACCTCATCGTGGGATTCGCTGTAGATCACCCGGTCGAAGGCATCGTCGTTGTCGCGGTGGCAGATGGCGTCGCGAATGGCGTCTAGCGATCGCTGCTCGTCCTGGCTGGCAATCACCGCCTGGCGAATGGTGTGCACAAAGCTGGCATCCCACTGGCAGCCAAACCCGGCCCCGCCTGCCCCCACATCCTTCGTCAGCCAGCGGTTGTTTTGCAGATCTTCGGCGATGGTGATGTGGCCGGGGTATTTCTCCACAATTTGGCTGTTTATCCACTGGAGCAGACTCCAGCCCTCGGGCAAATCCTGCACATCCTCGGCTTGGAAGGTGCGAATGAACTGGGTGGCGTCAAAGCGCAGCCCATCGACGTGGTACTCCTCAAACCACATCAGGGCGTTGTCGCAGAGGTACTGGCGCACCTCGCCTCGACCGTAGTCGGGGCGGGTTTCGCCCCAGGGGGTGTTGGCCCGGTTGTCGTTGTAGAAGTAAATGCCGCCGCGATCGTTTTCGCTCCAGCCGTCAAACTGCCAGAGGTCGAGGTCGCTGGGGCCGAGGTGGTTGTAGACCACATCTAAAATCACGGCAATGCCCGCCTGGTGGGCGCGCTTGACAAACTGCTTAAACGCCAGCGGCCCGCCGTAGCTGATTTCGACCGAAAAGATGTGGGCGGGGTTGTAGCCCCAGGAGCGATCGCCCGCAAACTCACCAACGGGCATGATTTGAATGGCATTGACGCCGAGCTTTCTCAAATGCCCCAGCCGCGCCGACACCGACGAAAACTGGGCAGGCTGGTCGAGGTGCTCGCGATCGTTAAAGGTGCCAATGTGCAGTTCGTAGATCACCAGCTCGTTCCAGGGGGCGATCTGAAAATCATCCCCCTGCCAGTCGAAGCTGGGGTCGTGGACGATGGCATTGCCCACCGAGCTGGTCACCTCCCGCGCATAGGGGTCAATGCGCTGAAACTCGCCCTGGGGGGTGGTGAGCAAAAACCGGTACGGGTCGCCCGCCTGGGCCTTGGGGATGTTGGTGTACCAGTAGCCGTCTTTTTCGGCCTGCATTTTGTGCTGGGTGCCGTTCCAGTTGTTGAAGGAGCCAATGACAGAGACCTTTTGGGCGTGGGGTGCCCACAGGCGAAAGGCCACCCCTTTGTCGTGGAGAATCGAGCCGATGCCCTTGATCTTTGTGGCCTTACTCATGGTTGACTCCTTTTATACAGGGCTGGGCAAGGCTTGCGATCGCTCAGATTGCAGCATCCACCCTCGGCATGGTCTTTTCCTCAACCGCTTTGGCTACCTGCACCAGTTATGCATTCTCTGCCAGGGCGACAAGCATTGGCCCCGGCCTGATTGGGCTAATCAAGGGTTGGGGGGTTTGACAATTTAGTACATGCAATAGCCGCACTCAATAAATATCTGATATGGTATTGCAATTTTGTTAATCTTTATAGCCATATAGCGCTCAAGCCTAATTTAAGCGGCATGGAGCAAGGTTGACTCAACCTCGCTAAGAGGATGTTTGAAAAGTCCTGTTTCTTGTAGCAAAAGTGGAGATCCCCCTGCCCCCCTTAAAAAGGGGGACTTTTACCCCCCTTTTTAAGGGGGGCAGGGGGGATCAGCAGGTGACTAAAACTACAGCAAATCACTTTTCAAACGCCCTCTAAGGCTCGGCTAAGGAAGGCTGGCAGAGAAAATATACCCCCGATTCATCCCCAATCACCTATAAACAAACCCCCTGCGTTTATAAGAAATCTTTCTTCTGGAGGATTTTTAGGCGACATCTTAGGATAGGGATGAGTGACCAGAATGAATCTGCTAGGCTGAGGGGCGAAATCCCTGGCTCATTCCCCTGTACCCTCACAAAGATGAAGTAGCGTGCTGGTTGATACACCCTCTAAACTCACCCTGGTTGAAGATGCGACCCAGGCCCTGCTCGACTGGGCCGCAGACGTCACCGAATCCGATGCCACCATTTTTCACAAGGCGCAAACCCTGGCCACTCGCCTTGGGGCCCACTATCGAGCCGATGGTCTGACTGAGGTAGGGTTCTGGACGCCGGAACTGACGGCTGAAGTTATTCAGTCCGATCGCAGTATTTACCTAGAGGTGTTCACGCCCCTAGAACCGATTGATTTTCGGGCGCGGGAGCAGCTCACACGCTGGCAGCGAGAGCGCGTCTCTCTGGCCCATCAAGGAGAGTATACCTGGGGGGTAATTGCCGGTATGCGCCCTGGCACCCGTGAGCAGGCCGGGAGTTTCTACTGGCTGCGCTACGTCGATCGCCAAAATCAGGTGCATACCCTGCGGGATGTGCTGGCCTACTCTATGCCCTACGGCATTTTTGCCCCTGCCGAGCTGTATGACATCGACCGAGTGCAGCGCCAGCGAACCGACCTAGATTATTTTTGCCAGACGGGCGACCAAACCGGAGCGCTGCCCGGTCAGCTGGCCTCAGATGTCGAAAATCCGCCCCCGCGACTGCCTGCACCCCACTGCATTTTGCAGCTGCACGTCAATACAGCCTCTGCGGTGGGGACTTTGGAGGGGCTGGCCCAAATCTATCGGCAAATCGCCCACAAGCTGCGTCAAAACGAACCCCTCACCCTAGCCGAGCAAAACTATATCGGCTATGACGCCGTTCAACTACTGCCCATAGAACCCACCATTGAATATCGCTGGGACGAGAACAACATCGCCCATGAATTCTTTGCCCTCTGGGCCGACAATACTGACGTCACCTACAGCGAACTCCACGATGAACCCCAGGAGGTGCCGATCACGCTGCGCAAGCCCATCACCCAGAACTGGGGGTATGATGTGCCGATTCTGGGCTCTGCCGCGATCAATCCGGCGCTGCTGGGCAGTCTGCGACCCGATGAACTGATTGATGTAATTGAGGAGTTGCACAACTTTCCCCAGGGGCCAATTCAGGTCATTTACGATCTGGTCTACGGTCACGCCGACAATCAGTGTCAGTTTTTGATTAGCCCGCCTTTCCTCAAGGGCCCCAATATGTATGGCCAAGACCTGAATCACCAGCATCCAGGGGTGCGGGGGATTTTGCTGGAAATGCAGCGGCGCAAGCTCAACACCGGAGTGGATGGCATTCGAGTGGATGGCGGTCAAGACTTTCGGTTCTTCAACCCCCTCACGGGCATTGTGGAACAAGACGACGCCTATCTCATGGCCATGAGCGATGTGATCCAGGAAATTGGCGGCTACCAGCGCCTCATGTTCACTATTTTTGAGGATGGCCGCCCCTGGCCCCAGGAGGGCTGGGAAGAAATCTCTCGCTATCGGGAATTGATCGATCTGCGGCCTGAGTCGTACCAGTGGGGGCCGCTGATTTTTGCCCACAATACGCCAGTGCTGAAACATTTTTGGGATCAGAAATGGCGGCGGGTCTGTGAGGTGATGAGCCAGGGCGATCGCTGGATTACCGGCTGCGCCAACCACGACACCGTGCGACGCGGCAACCAAATTGATCCAGAAGGGCCGATTAACTGGCACCTGGGCGACACCCTGGAAGAAGTGCTCAAAAATGCCTACGACAACCCGGCCACTAAGCTGTGGGTGTATGGGTTTAGTCCGGGGCTGCCCATGGACTTTCTCAACGCCACCTTTCGCGCAGCCTGGGGATTTTTTCGCAATACCGACGAGCGCTACGGGGTCAAAGTGGCCTCGGAAGAAATGGGCTTTCTAGACTGGCAGGTGACCCCTGAGTATTACGCGCAACCCCGCCACTTCCAACGGTTGAAGGCTATGGGTTTTGCGGAGCTAGAGCAACTGCGTCGCTTCGCCAAGGCGCTGCAAGTCACCATGGTGGAGTCAGACTACGACTTAGAAATTGTGGCAGAGACCTGCCGGCGTTGTTTTGATGGTGAAGTGCTGGCCTGCGCCAACCCTCGACTGCAACAGGCGAAGGAAACCGAAGCAAGGTCTACCTTTTTGGAGCAGCTGGATGTGCCCAAACTCAAGGACTTTGCCAAAGCCTTTATGGAAGACTGCCACGATTTTGCCAAGGTGGACTACTGGGCCGACCATCTCAAGCCAGAGCAGGTGGCGTTTAATCAGGCCCTGCGTCAGTATCGCGTCGCCCATCCCTGGCTGCGAGAAAATCTGGAGGAGCGCGATCGCTTCAATCGCATTAGCGACGAAGAGAGCACCCTGTTCTACGGGCTACGCACCCAACCCAGCGAAGACGTTGACGATACCTCGCCCTCCGTCGCCATGGTCACTCACATGGGAGGAAAACCGCTAACCGTGACGCTGGCGGATTGGCTGCAACTAGACCTAACTGAGTGGCGGGTGGCGATACAAACGCCGGGTCTCAATTTAGAAGATGACGCCGAAAGCCTGCGAGCGTTTGAACTGCGAGACAGCCAGGGGGTGCTACTAGAAAAAATAGTCAAATCGTAACGCGATCACCCAAGGTGATTTTGCGGCAGAACCCGTGCTTTTGTGAGGTCACGGCTTGCCCTTCTATAGCTGGGCTCTAAAAACAAAGGGCGATCGCGTGGCAGTATGCGATCGCCCTTCAGACTGACTGGTTTTGGGTTAAATGCTTAAGCAACTGACTGCTGATCGGAGGCAGACCGATTAGACCGTCGCCGCTCAGACCGCCGCTTGCCGCCTGCCATCTCATACTCGGAGCTATTGCGGCCATAGACCACGGCCACGGCATTTAGCATCCTTTCGGACTTTTCCGCCAGGGCCTTTTCGGCAGCGATCATCTCGTTGTAGAGCTGATCGACGGTGGAAAGCAGTTCGTTGTACTTGTTCTGGCGATCGCGCATGTCGTCGATCGCAGCCCAAAATTCGTTGAGGGTCATGCCGTTGCCCATATCGAGGTTGGGTTTGATGGCCCCCATCGCGGCGGCGCGACGCTCTGCTTTTTGTAGACCGATAGATGTGCGTTTTGCACGAGCCATAGTTTTACTCCCTCCTTGGGAGTTTGAATAAAAGAGCTGGAGGGGCTGACCGGGTGATCAACTTGCGTTCAGAGTTGACGCCCACGTTTCAAAAGCATCCTGGCGAGTTAAAGGAATATTGAAGCTTTATGCAGGGGCCGAGAACTCTTCAAATGGGTTTAGAAAAGTTCTGTAGGTTTACGCTTAATGTCTTGATAAAGAAAAAATACTTTCAACTTTTTTATCTGCACTCTCTAAGGTTTCAGTATTAATGCGGATAAAGCGCTGCTTAAGCCCAAATGAAAACTACTTTGCGCTTAAGCAAAACTAGTTAGCTATTATGAAGAACTACTTTACGCTTAAGCAGAACTGGTTAGCCGCTACTGAGAAGTCATGAGCGGCTACAGATAACTATTTTGCGATTAAGCAGAACTGGTTAGCTGCTACTGAGAAGTCATGAGCGGCTATGGAGTAGGCGTTAATCTAGTTTGCTTATGTCTTAAAGCTTGAAGTATAAGCGTTAGCGGCTGGGGAGAGGGCGATCGCAGCATGGCATCAGCGCGATAGTTGTCGAAGGTTTGGCCAGCAACAAAGGTTTGAATTGCTTCGCCTGCCGCTTGAATATCGTAAAGATACCGCTGAACCTCAATGTTCATAGATAGTCAGGCGATCGGGGGCGATCGCTCGCAAGAAGTAGGGATTCTTGGCTGCGTTCAGATCGATTAAATCTACTGGGCGACCCAGGGTAGTGGATAGCCCTTGCTTGAGGCCAAAGAAGCGATCGGCGGCACCCTCGGGGGTATTAGTAGCAAACTCAACTAAAAAATCAAAATCGCTGGTCTGGGCATCGAAGGTAGGTCGGGTGGCGGAGCCAAAGAGGTCGAGCCGAGCCACTCGGTTGAGGCGGCACAGCTCTGCAATTTGAGCCTGCTTACGTTTGACTAATTCAACGGCTGCTTGTCTCACGGCTAAATTGTTGGTTGAACAAGGACTGTAGAGATTAGGCTGCTCCAATTGTAACGACTTCGTTGGTGTGGAAAGTGAAGATCAAGAGGGTCGAGAGTAGGGCTGGCAGAATCTAGCCAGCCCCAGCTTAGTGTTGGGTGACCCTTCGTTGCACGCAACCTACTCTTCTCGGGGTAAGAATTTCACCAGTGCTTTCATAACTTCGCCAGGCTGGAACTGGAGCGGTCGATCGGCATTGGGAGCGCTGAGAAAGTCTGTCCACTCAAAGATTTCGGCAAAGCCGAGCTGGTGAAGGGCGACGACGATAGAGCTAACCGAGCGCTTGCTGCCAATGACGAGAATTTTGACGGGCTCGCGATCGGGGTTGGGGTAGCTATGGAGCTTGAGGGTGAGTTCGAGATGGATTTGGTTGGGGTCGGCTGGCTCTGCGCCTGTGGCAGGGTCGGGGGTGATGATGCGGGCACTGTAGCGGGCGGCGGAAGAGGGATCTTGCTCTAAGCCTGTCGAAGGGTGGTTTTGCATAGTGTGTCAACAGAAACGATGACTAGCATCATAGTCAACAAGTTAGTTGCCGTCAACAGATCAGTTGTTTACGTGTCTTTGCTGGTCTGACACCATGAAGGCATGGGAAAAGCAGGACAGGTGCTCAGGCAAGTGCTTGAGGAGTTTGAGGTGAGCCAATATAGCCTTGCGGCGGCTCTCGATATTGAACGCAACAGTGTCTACCGATGGGCGAATGAAAAGAGCGACCCATCGGGCGAAACGATTGTAGATATCGTCAGGGCTTTGAAAACGCTTCATCCTTCGGCGGCCAAGGCTTTTGTAGAGCGCTATCTAGGCGAAGAAATCAAAGACCTGTAGGGTGGGCATTGCTCACCATTAACCCCAACAACAAATGATCAAAGACCAAACCTTGGGGACAACGCAAGACCTAAAGCCGTTTCGCCTTGCACATTGCTATGCCAGACAATCCAATTGAGGATGGGTTTGGTGCGGAGTGGAGATTTCGGTTGTTTGTGGGGGGAGGAGTTTTGATACAGAGGCGTGAGCATTGGGTAGTGAGCAGTGTCCACCTGACCTTAACTTATGTCCTACTAAGAATTGCTACAGCTACATTTTATATTTTTGGCCACTTAAAATCCCAAAATGTCTCCAAAACATTGGGTGAATAAACACCTTTGATCTATCCTCAACCTCAGCAATCGAAACACTAGGACCTCCAAGATAGCTCCACGATACTGGCATCGCGTCGTTTGTCTTAATGCCAACTAAGCTAACTTTATAAAATAACAAGAAAAGCTCTCTACGATAGTCCTCTGCCTTAACTTGAGCATCTACCACTTTGTTTGCTGCATCAAGATCTTCTCCCTCTACGGCGTCTATTGAAGAAGCTGCCTGCAAGCAAATTTCTTCAATTTCAATTCGAGAAACGCTATGAATCCTAAAAATTGGCTCTCTAGTTCTTAATATTTGTGCTAAAAGTCCCATATTAGGATAAACACCAATCCACTCATCTAACAAAGCTCTAAATCTATCCCTAGAATAATTACCTTCGGCATTTACAAGAGTGCTGGCATCTACCATTGGCTTTCCATCCGACAATGCAATACACATATTAAAATACTGAATCAAATCTCTTGGCCGAAGCAGAGTTCTTTTCAACATGTATTCGATTGCTCGTTCAGACTTGCCTCCTTCTAAATGAACAGGTCTCATTAAATCGTTATGTGTAACTTTTTTCTTAGTATATTGGCTCTTTACAAGTTTATTTACTCTTCGGTCTAGTACTTCAACCAAATCACTTTTAGACCAAATTAAGTCAAGACTACTTGTTCTATATTTTTCTTCCTGAAATCCTTCGCCTCTCGTAAACCTGTAAACTCTGTCCAACAAGTCATTTCTGATTGCTATAATGACTTTTACATTTTTGAGCCGGGTAAATTCGAGGCTAGTTTCAATCAAACCTCGAATTAGCTTAAACCTTAGCTTATTTTCAACCCACTCTTCATCTAATTTATCGATCACAATATAGTATTTCTTCTGGCGATCTGCGAGTAAAATTTCGTCCAAAAAATCGACTATTAAATTCAACTCCTGTATTTGAACTTTGCTAACAACTTCCTGTCCTCTGTGAATCACCTCTTCTCTTTGTTCTTTTGTGAGTTTTCTGGCTGCCGAGAAATCAAGTTTTGAGTTTTCCAAAAAAGATAAGTTGGCAGCACCTCGCAAATCCTTCTCAAGTTTGCTTGTCACTTCTTGCACTCTATAGTCAGTTTCACGCCAGAACGAGTCTCCCCATTCCTGAAGATACTTTAAAGCCATTTCATGCTTTCGACTTCTAGTAACTGAACTCCAAATACTTAAGAAGAAATTTTGCTTTTGCTGCTCACTATTAATTTTAAATCTTTCTCTTAGAATCTCGACAACAAAAACATGCCTCCATAAAAGCTTATAAAAGAGGCTGAGATTGACCCCAGCCTCTGTAAAAAAATTGATAACATTTGAATTGGAAATGTACGATAGCGATAATGAGTCTGGAAGAATAGGTATTACATGCTCATTGTCTACATTTAGTTGTGAAACTAGAGCTGATTTTCCTGCCCCGGTTCTTCCCACAAGAATACATCGATGATCTTCACAGTCTAGAAGAATTGACAAGATGCCAGTATCAATAAAGCAATCGCTTAGATATTGTCCATCCTGTTCAGCAGCAGCAGCACCAATTGTTTGATTCCCTCTAAAAACAAACTGATTGCTTATCATAAATTTTTCCTGTATTTACTTGATACAACAATTCTTTGTTGCTTTCAATTTCATTTGTTTCGACAAGGCTTAACAGAGTTGTTTTTAGGGAACCTCGATTAATTGATTTTTTTGGCCAGTGGTGTCTCATTTGAGACAGTCAAGGTGGATTTAGAGGAATTGCGTGACATCTCAACGGAAAGAGTCCCCTATTTTGACGAAAAAATAGGGATGG